>DFSK01000047.1:1924-3000 GCA_002378605.1 Alphaproteobacteria bacterium UBA3439 | reverse complement strand
ACACGCGGCGTATGGCCCATTTGACGCGCCTTGGCGGCCATGGCAATGGCGATATCAGCCATTTCCTCGGCATCGGGACGTTCGGTTACGGCAACATCTCCAATAAAGACTGTCCGGCCGCGTGAAATGATCATCGATGTGGTCATGAATTTGCTGCCTTCGGCAACATCAATGACCCGGCGGATATGCTCCAAGCTTGGCTGGAAAGCGCGGGTCACACCGGTCACAAGCGCATCGGCATGACCACAGCTAACCATACAGGCCGCAAAGACGTTGCGATCGAGATTCACCATGCGCTGGCAATCGCGGTAAAGCGATCCGCGGCGTTGCAGTTTGCTATAAAGAAGATCGGTATATTCGGTCAGATGCTCTGAAGCCTTGGCATTGGTGATTGGCAAATCTTCGGCGCCATCAAGCCCAAGACGCTGGATCGTTTCCTTGACCCGGTGTTCGCGACCAAGAAGGATTGGATATCCATAACCGGCATTGCGGAACGCAAGTGCGGCGCGAATAACCCGCTCCTCTTCACCTTCGGCAAAGACGATGCGCTTTTTATGAGCGCTAACGCGTTCAAAAATAGATTGCAAGGCCCCTGCGGTTGGATCAAGACGCGCCGATAATGAACGGCGATATTCATCAAGATCGTCAATTGGCCTGCGGGCAACACCATCATTCATTGCCGCTTCGGCAACGGCTGAAGACACAGCCACAATCAGGCGCGGATCAAAAGGTGTTGGGATGATATAATTTTCACCATAGGCAAGTGACTGACCGCCATAGGCATCAGCCACCGCATCAGGCACATCTTCACGCGCCAGCATCGCCAGCGCATTTGCCGCAGCGATTTTCATATTTTCGGTGATTTTGCTGGCCCGCACATCAAGCGCGCCGCGGAAAATATAAGGAAAGCCAAGGACGTTATTCACCTGATTTGGAAAATCGGAACGTCCGGTTGCGATAATTGCATCGGGGCGCACTTCTTTGGCTTCGGCCGGCCAGATTTCAGGAACTGGATTGGCCATCGCAAAGATAATGGGGCGTGGTGCCATTTTTTCAACCATGCTTTTGGTCAAGGC
>DFSK01000047.1:714-1670 GCA_002378605.1 Alphaproteobacteria bacterium UBA3439 | reverse complement strand
CCGCCTGATGACAGGCCAAGGAAAACATCCGCCCCGACAAGCGCTTCTTCAAGGCTTCGGGCATCTGTATCGGCGGCATGCGCCGATTTCCATTGATTCATCGACCCTTCGCGCCCCTTGTAAATCGGGCCAGCGCGGTCACAGATGATAATATTATTGGCTGGAACTCCCATGACTTTCAGCAACTCAACACAAGCAATCGATGCGGCGCCGGCGCCATTGCCAACAATCTTGACGCTTTTCATGTCGCGACCGGTCAGGTGAAACGCATTGATCAGACCCGCAGCGGTAATGATGGCGGTGCCATGCTGATCATCATGGAAAACCGGAATATCCAGCTTGTCACGAAGCTGTTGTTCAATGACAAAACATTCAGGTGCCTTGATATCTTCGAGGTTGATTCCGCCAAAGGTTGGCGTCATCAGCTCGACCGCGCTGACAAAAGCATCGGTATCGGTTGTGTTTAATTCCAGATCAATACCGTCGATATCAGCAAATTTCTTGAATAGAACAGCCTTGCCTTCCATGACAGGTTTGGCTGCAGCCGCGCCAATATCGCCAAGGCCGAGGACCGCCGTGCCATTCGAGATGACGGCAATCTGATTGCCCTTATTGGTGTAATCATAAGCCGTATTGATATCAGCAGCGATTTCAAGACATGGCGCTGCCACACCCGGCGAATAGGCAAGCGACAAATCATGCTGGCTTGTCAACGGTTTGGTGGCGGCAATTTGGAATTTTCCGGGGCGGCCGTTGGCGTGAAAGGCAAGGGCTTCGGCATCAAGGAGTTTATCTTTATCTGTCATGTCTCAAATACTTTGTCACGGCGTCGAAAAAACGGCCATGTGGGTTAAAATTTCACTCTGGTACGAACCAACGCAAGAATAATTGGTTATAACGTCCTACCAGAACCGGTTCGATCTTGTTCTAAAGATCAAGTTGGGGCAATGTCAAAA
>DFSK01000047.1:0-350 GCA_002378605.1 Alphaproteobacteria bacterium UBA3439 | reverse complement strand
TCTTTGCTTTTTTACCGGATGGGTGATTTCTATGAGATGTTTTTTGACGATGCCGAAATGGCCGCCAAACAGCTTGGCATTACGCTAACAAAACGCGGCAGCAAAGATGGGCTTGATGTGCCAATGTGCGGCGTTCCGGTTCATTCGGTTGATGGCTATCTGGCAAAATTGATCCGCGCTGGTCACCGGGTGGCGATTTGCGAGCAAACCGAAGATCCACAAGAACAAAAACAGCGCGGCGGCAAGGGCCCGCTAAAACGTGATGTGGTGCGGGTGCTAACCCCTGGCACGCTGACCGAAGATGAATTGTTGCCAGCGCGGGCGCATAATTATCTTGTTGCGCTTGGCCG
>DFSK01000072.1:890-4971 GCA_002378605.1 Alphaproteobacteria bacterium UBA3439 | reverse complement strand
CTTGCGAATATTCACAATCCTGCCATTGTTTCATGAGAAGAATTTCAAGATTACGGATGTTCGCGCCAGCCTGATCATTGCGATCATCCGCGTAATAGCTGCCGTGACCGACCATGCCTAGGAGATAAGATCATGGAAACCAACCCAAGACGTTATCTTTTCAGAATGTTCATCTTTTTGCTTGGGGTTAGCATTATTGCCGCGCTTTTGGCCGCGCCGTTACAAGCCGCCTTTATGGGAAATCCAGCATTAAACGGCGTTATCCTTGGCGCATTTGGCATTGGCATTATCTATATCATCCGGCAAACCCTGCGGCTCATGCCAGAACGCAACTGGCTTCTTGCGGTTAAATCCACTGGCAAACTTGATCCACCAGAACGCCGCCCCGTTCTTTTGGCAACCGTTTATGCGATGCTGGCAGATTCGCGCCATGATGCGCAGCTATCGGCATTATCGTTGCGTTCGGTTCTTGATGGGGTGGCTGCCCGCCTTGATGAAGGGCGTGAAATTTCCCGCTACATGATTGGCCTATTGGTCTTTTTGGGATTGCTTGGCACATTTTGGGGACTGCTTCAAACGATTGGTGCCGTTGGGAATGTTGTTAGCTCAATCGATACGAACAGCAATAATTTTGAGGCCATGATGGGGCAATTGCGCATTGGACTTGATGCGCCGCTTTCTGGAATGGCAACCGCCTTTTCATCGTCTTTATTTGGCCTTGCCGGTTCCTTGATCCTTGGGTTTCTTGACCTTCAGTTGGGGCAGGCAATGGGCCGGTTTTTTAACGAGCTGGAAGATTGGCTATCGGCCTTTGCCCGTTTTAATGACAGCAACCCATCATCAACTGCAGGACAAACCGCGCTTGCCAGCGGCATGAGCGAAGAAGCCGCCCGTGCGGTTATGGCTTTGTCGCAATCGATTTCAAATGGCGAAGATAACCGCGAACGCCTGTTAGAACAGGTCTCACAATTGACTGGCACGATGGCGAATTTGAACGAGTCCTTGGCCGATGACCGCCGCATTCGAGAGCATCTAGCGCAGCTAAACGCCAATATCATGCAGCTATCCGAAGATTTGCGTGCCGACCGAAACCGCCAAACAGATGTTGTGGCCAGTGAATTACGCGGCCTGTCCTCATCCATCGCCGCGATGATTGACGTCAAAACGCGTCGCGGTAAAGGGGAATAGCCACAATGGCGCTGGCACGAATTGGCAATGCGCGTCGGGTAGAAAATTTTACCTGGCCCGGATTTGTTGACGCTTTGGCAACCTTGCTGATGGTGATCATTTTTGTGCTGATGGTCTTTGTGCTGATTCAGGTGAATTTGGCCTATCGTGTCTCAGGGCAAGATGCCACGCTTGGCGAGATGCGACAGCAATTGGCATCGCTTGGCGAGCTGTTGAATATTGAACGCCGCGCAAGCGCCGATCTTGCCGCCAATCTGGCGCAAATTACCAATCAGTTAAATACCAGCAATGCCAATCGTGACGAACTACAAGCCCAATTGGCAAGCGTGCAAGCCGCCATTGCGGTGCGTAATAATGAAATCGCACGCCTAGCCGCAAAACAAGCCGATTCCGAAGCCGCCCTTGCCGCCGCGCGGAGCAGCCTTGAAGAACGGTTAGGCGCGCTCCAGCTTGCCGAAGGGCAATTGGCAATGGCACAAGCGCAGAACCAGAGCGCCGCCAATAAAATTGACGCGTTGCACGCCGAAACCACTGCATCAAAAGCGCAAATCGCGCAAATGACGGGCGCCTTGGCCGCCTTGCGGCTTCGTCTTGAAGAACTAACCAGCCTTCTTGCCGAAAAAGACCGGCAAGCAACGCGCGATAAGGTCGCCATCGCCAGTCTTGGCCGGTCGTTAAACAACGCCTTGGCAAGCCGTGTTCAGGAATTACAACGTTTCCGGTCAGAATTTTTTGGCCGGTTGCGTGACGTATTGAAAGGGCGCGACGATGTTCAGATTGTTGGCGATCGCTTTGTCTTTCAATCTGAAGTTCTGTTTGCCCAAGGTCAGGCTGAGATTGCGGCCGAAGGTCAAGACCAGCTTGCCAAGCTTGCGATTACCCTTGCCGATATTGCAACGAAAATTCCCGAAGATATCAATTGGGTTCTGCAGGTTGACGGCCATACTGATGACGTGCCAATCCGCGCTGGCCGCTATGCTGATAACTGGGATCTTTCAACCGAACGGGCGCTATCGGTGGTACGTTTTCTCAACCAACAAGGCTTGCCAGCCAACCGGCTAGCCGCTGCGGGGTATGGTGAGTTTCAGCCACTTGACGCCACTGATAATGACGATGCCCGCCGTAAAAACCGTCGTATCGAGCTGAAAATCACCCAGCGCGTTGCGGTGAAATAATCCCGCCCAAATGCCCAAATAAATACCAAGACTCTGCGAACATTACCCAATCGCAGCGCCCAATAACAACATCCAGCAACAGCGCATTATTGCGTCACTTCATACTTTTGAGTTATATTTTCGGACATGAGCACCTTCGACAGATGGTCGTTGCTGTTTCATATGATCTTGCGGCATCAAAACGGACTTTCTTGTGGCCATTTGATCGCTTTGATCATCGCAGCAAGCGGCTGTATGATTGCTGATGTCAGGCCAGAAATGCCAGATAAGGGTATACCGAAAATCACCCTTCAACAAGCCATGCCAGCATTGACCATCCCGCCGGCTGCCCATGAGCATCAGATGTTCAATTTTCCAAATATTGGGCATTCAATCTTCAAAACACACCCTAATTTAATGGCGTCAGATTTGGTGAAGGCCAACATGGCCGTCTCGGCAAGCCCCGATTTTGACCAGCTTATTGGTTTTAGAGCCGAACTGCTATTACCGGACATCAAAAATTTGCACTTTTTCTACCCCGATCAGACACGCCTTAAAGCATTAAGCCAAACCAAGTTTGAAGAGTATTTCTCGTCTTCTATTGGCCTCCATTCCCAGCAAACAATCATCCCTATTGTCGAATTTTCAAAGCCACTGACGACTAGCCTGAATCGGCCATTGGCAATGCAGATGCTTTGCTATTGTTTTGAGACTGAAAGTCCATCTAACTTTGCTGGCAAGGGCATAATTAATGTGGATTTTACGGGTCAAACCGCCTTTGTCCGCGAGATTGATCTTCGCGATGACGATATGCACAGCCTTCGGGGCAGCATGGCATTTCAGATCAGCAATAGCGCCAACAGCTTCTTAGATGAAAGCGCCATTATGACGCTAAGGTTAAACAAGCAACGTGAAAATAGCTGGGACACCCGCGTCATTGGCGCATTTCACGCGCCAAATGCGCCTCATGTCAGCGCCCAATTTATCGCCATGTCAGGCGAAGATGAGGCCATGATGATCGGGCAATTCACCAGCAAATGATCCAGCTTTTTTGCTGTCTATCCAACTTTTGGGATGGAGAATTGCAATTCGGCAAGCGTACGATAGAGTGCCGATTCAACCATAAGCGATTCATGCGTTCCGACCGCCAATAATCTACCCCGATCCATCAGCAAGATACGATCGGCCCGCACAACGGTTGCCAGACGGTGCGCGATCACAAGGCTTGTCCGGTCGGCCATTAGATTTTCCAAAGCATGCTGAACCGCCGCTTCGGACTGCGCATCAAGCGCGCTTGTCGCCTCATCGAGAAGCAACAGGCGAGGATTGCGAAGAATGGCTCTGGCAATGGCAATGCGCTGGCGTTGACCACCTGAAAGCCGCACGCCCTTTTCGCCAACAAAGGCATCATAGCCGCCATCAATGGCCATGATGAAATCATGCGCTTGTGCCTGTTTTGCCGCGGCGATAATAGCCGCATCATCGGCATCTGGCTGGCCAAAGGC
Source organism: Alphaproteobacteria bacterium UBA3439 (assembly GCA_002378605.1). Lineage (GTDB taxonomy): Bacteria > Pseudomonadota > Alphaproteobacteria > Puniceispirillales > Puniceispirillaceae > UBA3439. Next base: position 1,124 of record DFSK01000072.1, on the reverse strand, counting down.
GATATTCTCACGAAGCGTTGCCGAGAACAGCGCCGAATCCTGCGGCACCAAACCAATATGGCCGCGCAAATCAGCAAGCGATAAATCACGAAGATCAATCCCGCCAACCCGAACCGCCCCATTGACCGGATCATAAAATCGGAGGAGAAGATGGAAAATTGTTGATTTACCCGCCCCGCTTGGCCCGACAATCGCAACACGCTCGCCTGCTTTGATCGCAAAACTTACATCACT
>DFSK01000072.1:0-582 GCA_002378605.1 Alphaproteobacteria bacterium UBA3439 | reverse complement strand
CGGTTGCGGTGACGCTGGCACCGGCAGGCTTGCTTTGGTATCCAGCAATTGCGCAATACGTTCAGCAGCACCTGCCGCCCGCTGTAAATCGCCAGCAAGCTCGGACAGAAAACCGGTCGAGCTTGCCACCAGAAAAGCATAGAAAATGAAAGATGACAGATCGCCAGCGCTGATCCGTCCGGCCATCAAATCCTGTCCGCCAATCCAAAGAATGACGCCAATACCGCTAAAGACCAGAAAAATCACAATGCCGCTTAGAAGACCACGTAGCCGAACCCGGGCAAGACCAGCATCAAGCGACAGATCAACCGCCCGTTCAAAATGCCCTTTGACATAGTCTTCGCGGCCAAAGGCCTGCACAGTGCGAATGGCACTTACAGTTTCTTCAGCTTCGACCCCAACATCGGCAAGCCGGTCTTGTGCCAACCGGGAGGCAGCACGCAACCGGCGCCCCATAAAAATCAGCGGCAACACAACCAGCGGTACAACAATCAACACCACAAGCGACATTTTCGGGCTGGATAAAACCACCATCACAAGCCCGCCAATCAAAAGCAGAAAATTACGCGCTGCCATTGACAG
>DFSK01000100.1:1245-4492 GCA_002378605.1 Alphaproteobacteria bacterium UBA3439 | reverse complement strand
GGCGTTTTTGGTGCGTTCATTCAGGCGCGTCAAAACCTCATCCGAAATATTTAGATGCGGCAAAAAAATCACACTCGAATCACGGTTTAAAATCAGGTCAATCTGGCGTTCATTGGCAATCTTTGTCATTACTTCGATCGCCAGTCCACGGATATCGCTCAATGCTTTTTGATAGGCGTTATCAATTGACTGTCTTTTATATTGGATTTCTTTCTGCACCGATGAAACGCGTGCCTGAAAAGCGGTGACAAGCCTGTCATATTCCTCTTTTGCCATAAGTTCACGCTTGGCTAGAAGGTCACGTTCGCTTTGCTGCAATTCCACCTCAATCGCCCGAAATTCATCTTGAAATTTTGCGCGCTGACCATCGAGCAATTCACGAATGCGGTTATTGGCATCAGCGGCGCGTAAAACACCATCTAGATCAACAAGAGCAATTCGTTTCACCTCCATTGATTTTTCTGCCGCTGGCGCGGTTGCGTCAGTCTGCGAAAAGCTAGCCGGCGCGAAACCAACAAAAGCCATCATGCAAATCAACAGGCCGATTGGGGTAAAACGTGTTTTTTTCATCATGCTTATAGCCTGGTTCCGATGTTGAACTGGAAGGTTTTTGCTGAGTCATGCGCCATTTTGGACAGCGGCTTTGCCCAAGAGAATGACAATGGGCCGATGGCTGTCGTCCAGAAGATGCCAACCCCTGCACTTACGCGCATGTCCGCCGCATTTGCCTGGGTTACGCCTGATGGATAATCACTACCCCACAATGATCCAAAATCGGTAAAGACTGTCCATCGAACACCAGTATCCTTATCAAAGCCAAGGCTTGAAACCGCCTCAAAGGAACCAGCATACATTTTGTTGCCGCCAACCGCATCAGACGATCCGGTGTCACGCGGGCCGATACCGCCAGACCCAAAACCGCGAACATCACGGCCACCAAGATTGAAACGTTGAGATTGCGTTACCTTGTCACCAAGACCGGTAACATATCCAAGCTTGCCAGACGCACCAAGAATAACTGATTTAAACAATAATGGCTTGTAATAGGCTGCCGAGAGCTTTGTCCGCAAAAACTTGGCATCACCGCCAAAGCCAGCCAATGTTTCATCCATTTCCAAGTAATAGCCTTCAGTCGGATCAAATCGGCTATCTCTTGTATCTTTCGACAGAATATATTTGAGCGAAGAGCGGAGACGCGTTTTTCCCTCCTCGCCGGTAACTGATGTGGCTTTCGTTGAACCAACCGTTGTTTTGGACTGGCTTAGCTCATAACTCAAACGGTGAAACACATCGCGCGCCGCTGAAAAGCCAACGCCAAATGACAAACCTGTTTGATTGACGGTTGTCTCATCAGATTTGCTCTTGGTTTTAAAGACATCAAAACTGCCTGTTAAATCCCGTCCAAGTAAATAAGGTTCAGTTAAACCTATATTGAAATCTGTTTCAGTACCCGATGTTGAGATAGACGCGCTGGCCCTGCGACCAGTCCCAAGGAAATTGCGCTCGTTAATACCAAAGGACACACTTGTTTTGTCCAATGATGAATAGCCAAGGCCAATTGAAAGATCACCCGTTGACTGTTCTTCGACAGTAACCCTCGTAACCGTTTGCTCGGGGGTTGATCCCGCAAGGGTAGCAACCTTCACATCTCTGAAATACCCAAGATTTCTGACATTTCGGACAGAACGGTCGATTTTTAACTGGTTATAGGCATCACCTTCAACAATTTCAAACTCGCGTCTAATCACGCGATCCATGGTGCGTGCATTATCGACAAACTCGATCCGCTCGACAAAATTGCGGCGCGCCTTATCGATCTTGATGGCAATATCTAATGTTGCTGTTTCTGGATTAGTCTTGATTTCAGGCGTAACATTCACAAATGCATAGCCGAATGACCCCAGCCGAGTTGAAATATCAAGCAGGCCCTGCTCTAAGCTGCGAACGTCGTACCATTTATCATCGCCAAAATCGATGATTTGCCGCAATTCATCTGTATCAATACCACTAATTTCACTAGCAACGCTTACCGTATTAACTTGATAGCGTATGCCCTCATTAACAAGGAAAGTTATGGCAAAACCACTGCGGTCTGGCAGCAGCCCGCCACGAACGCGATCAACGGTAATATCGGCATAGCCACGCGCCAAATAGAATTGTCGCAACAGGCGAACATCATAATCGAGCCGCCCTTCATCATATTTATCATTGGCCGCTAGAAAGGCCCACCAGCGCGTCTCACGGCTGGCGATTGCCTGACGCAACGCCCGATCGCTAAATGATTTGTTGCCCGAAAATGCAATCGAGTTGATTTTGATCAACGGGCCCTCATTGACCTCAAACACCAGATCAACACGATTTTCATTAAGCTGAATGATTTTAGGCTCAATCACCGCAGCAAACCGCCCACCAGCACGATAGACGTCAAGTAGCTGGCGGGTCGCATCCATTGCCACTTTTCGGTTATAAACGCGCCGCGGCTGTACATCGATGACCTCAAGCAAGCGTTCATCCGAAATGACGTCATTGCCCTCAATATTCACCCGATTGATAATCGGGTTTTCAACAACGCGGACAATCAGAACGCCTCCGTCCATATCCAGTTTGATATCCTGAAATAAATTCGTGTCATAAAGCCGCGAAAGCGCGTTGCTTAATGATCCCGGCGATGTCAAATCACCAACACGAACCGGCAAATAGGATTGCACGGTGCCAGCCGCAACACGGCGGTTTCCATCTATCCGAATCTCGGAGATGCGAACAGGGTCTTGTGACACCTGTGCCATACTGGAATCGATTGTCGTGAAAACGAGGAATAACCCCAATATAAAACCACATAGATCATGACGACGCATTGAATTTTCCGATCCCAAGCAAGACAAGCAGAAAAACTATAGACAGCCTGACGGCGTAGCGAAAGCCTAACAATGCCCTAATTGTCAATTTAATCGCCGATTTTACCTTTTAAACCAAAGAGAAACACGCCCCTTTGTCATCATTATTGAAATAGACGTATCACATCGGTAACGACAAGAAACAGCGTCAACCCCATCAAAATGGCGATCCCGCCCCGCATCAATGCGGCTTGAAACCAGACCGGCAACGGCTTCCCTCGAAGCGCTTCAAGGCAGAAGAAGGTAAGATGACCACCATCAAGCGCCGGAACAGGCAATAGATTAATCAGTCCAAGATTGATCGAAATGACTGCTGTAAGCAGGATAAAGGGAACAAAACCCTGATTCAAAAC
>DFSK01000100.1:0-908 GCA_002378605.1 Alphaproteobacteria bacterium UBA3439 | reverse complement strand
CCAACCTCGCCCTGCTGCATATTGCCCGTGACAGCGCGTCCAAGGCTTCGCAAAATAACCACAGACATATGAAACGCGTCAGATGATGCCGCTACCACCGCCGCTGTAGGGCCTAGTTTTTGAAATTCGCCAACCGGCGGCGATTTCACCCCTAAAATACCAATATCAATTTGCAATTGTTCATTAAATTGCGCTGCAGGTGTAATGTTTAGATTAAGTTCACGACCGTCACGCAGAATGACAAAGCGTAAATCCTTATTCGGGCTTTCAACAACGAGCCCGCGCATATCATTAAAATCTCTGACCCCAACACCATCAATTTCGATCACCTTGTCACCTGGCTTTAGGCCAGCGCTGGCAGCTGGCATATTTGGCATTACATCGCCAATAACCGCTGGCAGAATCTGTTTTCCAACCGCCATATAGACGACAGCAAACAGGAAAATACCAAGGATAAAATTGGCGATAGGCCCCGCCGCGACAATGGCCATACGCCAGTAAAGTCCGGCATTGCTAAAACTACCCTCAACGCCTTTCCCATCAGCAGATGGCGTGCTGGCGGCATCATCATCACCGCGCATCTTGACATAACCACCAAGCGGAATGGCTGAAATGCGCCACCGCGTTCCCGTTTTGGCCGTCCATCCATAAATTTCAGGGCCAAAGCCGATGGAAAAAACATCGACCACCACACCGGCTTTTCTGGCCACCCAATAGTGACCAAGCTCGTGAAAATAGACCACCGGCGTGATTAACAGTAAAAAGCCAAAAATTAGATCGGTAAAGCCGAGTTCGGGCATAAAATATCCTGTCGTGAGCGGTTGCGAAACTGCATAAATGAGGCGATGCGATTACCCTAAACCAGTTTAGTCATTTTTGAAAACCTAACGCGATGCCACAATTTGCCG
>DFSK01000034.1:10433-11784 GCA_002378605.1 Alphaproteobacteria bacterium UBA3439 | reverse complement strand
GATTTATCGGCTGAGATGATGACCTGACGCCCATCTTCGACAAGCGCATTAAATGTATGGAAAAATTCTTCTTGGGTTGAATCCTTGCCGCTGATGAATTGCACATCATCAATCATCAAAACATCAACCGAGCGAAATTGTTCTTTGAATGACATCGTATCGCGAAACCGCAAAGCGCGAACAAAGCGATACATGAATTTTTCAGCCGATAGATACAATACCTTACGCGATGGTGATTGCTGGCGGATATGCCAGGCAATGGCATGCATAAGATGCGTTTTGCCAAGACCAACGCCGCCATAGAGAAATAGCGGGTTAAAGGCTACTTTTTCACTTTCGGCAGTTCGGCGGGCAACGGCAAAGGCTAGTTCATTTGGCTTGCCAACAACGAAATTTGCAAATGTATAGCGCGGATCAAGCCCCGCCATCAGATCATCACGGCCTTCGGTTGCGGACGCTGTGATCGCCGAATTGCTCGCCGCAGCTGGCGCCTGTTTTTGCTCGCTTAGCCGGTGCGGCTGGCCGCTGCGTGCGCGGTTGCTGGCAAGGCGCACTTCAACATGCCGAATCGACGGTGACACATCATTGAACTCGGCGGCTGAGATAACCCGCAACCGATCGGCATATTGGCTGCTGACACGTTCACGCGCCAAGGTTGATTCTGCCTCGAGGGTCAAGGTGCCATCTTCAAGGCGGCTAACACGCAAAGGCTTGATCCAGTGACGCCAGGCCGCATCACCAATATCTTTGCGCATCCGCAGATTTACCCGGCCCCAGCAGGCCTGTATTGCCTGATCTTCGCTGCTAGGTGACGGCGCTGATGATGTTTGGCTTGGCTCATTGCTGTCTTGTGGATAAGAGGCTGGCATTGTATCGGGATTATTCAACATATCACCAGACATCTGCAACGCCTCCAACGGGTTTCGGTTAATTTTGCCCTAATTGGAGGTTGGCTAAGCAGCGAATGCTGCGCCGTGAACCCACTTCAAGGATGAACCCATACTAACGATTTTTTTACCCTTGTTGCAAGAGACCAAAGCGCGTCAAAAGCAAAATAAACTTGTCAAAAGGGCGGTTATTTTTATTGACATAAATCTTGCCGGAAAACCGCCCATTCATCGAAAAATTGAACACAATCAATTGCCGAATCGCAAAGAGGTAATCTTAACTGCGAAACCTTGTCGCTAACTGCCAACGGATCTGCCGCGCCTGCCAACCGCCAGATCGCGACATGATTCGAATAGTGAGTCTCAAAAACCGGCAAAAAAAAGCCCGCCCCTCATTTTGAGGGGCAGGCTTTGCAAGCGTGATTGTGATTCGGGTGCGAATCGCCATCTAGGCGATCGGCAGG
>DFSK01000034.1:7178-10137 GCA_002378605.1 Alphaproteobacteria bacterium UBA3439 | reverse complement strand
GGCGATCGGCAGGTTACGCTGCGAGGGCTTTGACGCGGGCCGCAAGGCGTGAAATTTTGCGTGATACAGTATTTTTATGAAGAATGCCGCGTGATACGCCGCGCTGCATTTCCGGCTGCGCCTGACGAAGTGCTTCACGCGCCACACCAGCATCGCCTTCAGCGATTGCGGTTTCGACTTTTTTCACAAAAGTACGGATCCGGCTCATGCGGGCGCCATTAATTAAGGCGCGGTTGGCGTTGCGGATGATCCGCTTTTTGGAAGACTTGTGATTTGCCATCGGATTTTTACGTCCCTGTCGTTCGATAAATACTTAACTGAAGCGGGCTTATAAGCTTTTTTTGCTATCATCGTCAAGCGCTTTTGCCATCATGTGGTGATGTGACTTTTAGCGCCAGCCTTGGCTGTAGCGCCCAGTGCTGCGTCCGGCGGTGGCTAACGCGGTTGCAACATCAGCCGCCAAAGCGCGCCACGTGCCGTTTGCACCTTGCCAATCACCAGCTTTTCCGCGCCGCGAACCCAATTTCCGGCGCCACCCATCCAGCCAAGCTGGGCCAAGGTCTGGCCGTAAAATGCCATAATGTCATCTTCATCTGCCGAAGTTGACGCAAAAATCATAACGATGCGGCCATTTGGCGAATCAAAGGCAAAGCCTAATTCAGGCTCGATTTGCCAGCCCTGCATAATCGGAACATCACCTGCCCAACGATGCTGCTGCGTTTCAGCTGCGGCTGGCTGGCCAAGCAGAAACTGACCACCGATTAGCAAAATCATCATCAAAGCTGTGGCGAAACCGCGGGTTCGCGCTGATGCTTGTTTATGACAGAACAGACTCATTGAAAAATTACCGCTGTTGTTTGATTGAGGGCTAGCTACAAACCTAGCCGTGAAACCTAGCCTTGGCAACGAGAACAGTAAAAACTGGATCGACCAGATTGGATCAGGGTTTTAATCGGTGTGGCGCAGACGGGGCAGGGCTTGCCAGCGCGGCCATAAACGGCAAGACGCTGCACAAAATAACCGATTTCACCGCCGGGCTGAACATGATCACGAAGGGAGGTTCCGCCATCGTCAATCGCGGCCCGCAGAACCGTGACAATCGAATTGGCAAGCCGCGCGGCACGTTGACCGCGAATTGAGCCAGCCTTGCGCCGTGGCGAAATCCGCGCATAAAATAAAGCCTCGCTAGCATAGATATTACCAATACCGGCCACCAACTGCTGGTTTAACAGCGCGTTCTTGACTGGGCCGGTTCGGCCTTTAAAAACGGCTTGAAGATATGTGCCGGAAAATTCATTGCCAAGCGGTTCTGGCCCCATGCCAGCCAGTAATTTATGATCGGTCATCGCCGATTCGGCAAAAAGATCAATCCAGCCAAAGCGGCGCGGGTCATTCAACACCACATAGGATGCACCGCCCTGACCATGTGCCGGTGCCATTTCCAGCATGAAATGATCATGTTTGCCAAGGGCTGGCTTATCCTCATGGATGCGTATCGAGCCTGACATGCCTAGATGAAGCAAAAGCACCTCGCCATTATCAAGCATCATCATCACATATTTGCCACGCCGTGCAAGACGGGTAAATTGGCGTCCAGTCAGGCGTTCAGCCAGATTTTCAGGCAATGGCCAGCGCAAATCCTTGCGGCCAACAAAAGCCGATAACACGGTTCGCCCCTGCAAAGCGGGAATCAAAGCCAGCTTGACGGTTTCCACCTCGGGCAATTCAGGCATTAGGCTGTTCCTGTTGCAAATGCTGCCGAGACGGCAAATACCGCAAGGCGATAAACCAAAGCATTAAATGAATTGGTGAAGATCATTTCGAAATTGGCTCCGGACTGATATAGATAGGCTTGCTTTTGGCATTATTAGGACTTTGATCATGACAGACCCTGCTTTTGACAAAGCGGATCAGGATATATCACCACCCCGCAGCGCGGATCGTGATGACGATACCATAGATTTTGGCTTTCGCACCATCCAGCGTGCCGATAAAGCGCGCATGGTGCGCGGCGTGTTTGATTCGGTTGCTGATCGTTACGACATTATGAATGATGTGATGAGTGGCGGCATTCACCGACTGTGGAAAGCGGCAATGATTGATTGGATGGCACCGCAACCTCATCAAAAGCTGATTGATCTTGCTGGCGGAACTGGTGATATCAGTTTGCGGTTTTTGCGTGGCGGCGGCGGCGAGGCCTGTATCACCGATATTAATCACGCCATGCTCGAGGCGGGGCGCGGACGGCGTGATCTGCAACGTTTAGCGCATCGGCTTGGCTGGTGTGTTGCCAATGCCGAATCACTTCCCTTTGATGATCATAGCGCTGATTTTGTAACCATTGCCTTTGGGTTGCGCAATGTCACCGACCGGCAGGCAGCCCTGAATGAAGCTCACCGGATTCTCAAGCCGGGCGGACGGTTTTTATGTCTAGAATTTTCGCATGTGCAAAGCCGTCCTTTGGCAAAATTATATGACAGCTTTTCGTTTAATATTTTGCCCGTAATGGGACAGGTCATCGCGGGTGATGCAGATAGCTATCGCTATCTTGCCGAATCGATCCGCACCTTTCCAAGCAAGGAAATGCTTGCCGATATGTTTGCCGAAGCTGGCTTTGCGCAAATCAGGGTACGCAGCCTGTCTGCGGGAATTGCCTGCATCCATTCTGGCTGGAAACTCGATTGATGGCAAAGCGCAGCCTGTCCATGATCCGGGCGCTAATGCGCTTGCCGCATATTGCCTGGCACCTCGGACGGGCGGGGGTTTTGGGGCATGTTGCCCAGATTACGCTTTTGCCAAGCTGGTTGCGGCATTGCTGCCAGCTTCTTGATCGGGCGGTGCGCTCGAAAAGCGCGATAAATGATGCTGGTGGTGCCTTATGTCAGGCCTTGGTCAGGCTCGGGCCAGGCTTTATCAAATTTGGCCAAGCACTATCAACGCGGGCCGATCTGATTGGCCC
>DFSK01000034.1:0-6904 GCA_002378605.1 Alphaproteobacteria bacterium UBA3439 | reverse complement strand
GAGCTTGGCCAGTCACTGACCATGCTTCAAGACCGTTTGCCGCCTTTTGCCGCCGCGAGGGCGCGCCAGATGGTTGCCAAACAGATTGGTCATCCCATCGAGACATTATTTAGCCAGTTCAATGATGAGGCGGTTGCCGCCGCATCGATTGCGCAGGTGCATCGGGCCACGCTTTGCGACGGGCGCGAGGTGGCGGTTAAATTGCTTCGCCCTGATATTGAAAAACATATGCTGGCGGATACGGCATTGTTCTATTCATTGGCGCAAATTCTGCAATGGTTGGCGCCCGGCCTTCGGCGCCTGCATCTGGTGACAGCGGTAATTCAGTTCAAACAGCTCTCAGAGATGGAGCTTGATCTGCGCCTTGAAGCGGCAGCGGCGGGACGGCTTGCCGATAATATGCGCGATGATGACGGCATTTATGTGCCATGGGTGGATTTGGAAAACAGCACCAAAGGCATGTTGATCATTGAATGGATCGATGGCATCCGGATTGATGATGTCGACCGTCTGACCAACGCTGGCCATGACATCGGAAAAATCACCGAATATGCGGCCCGCAGCTTTTTCAATCAGGTGTTCCGCGACGGCTATTTCCATGCCGATATGCATCCTGGCAATATTTTTGTCCGCGCCGATGGCACGCTGGTGCCAATTGATTTTGGCATTATGGGCTATCTCGATTTCCAAGACCGGCTGTTTCTGGCACGGTTGCTCAGCGCGATGCTTGACCGCGATTATGATATGGTTGCCAAATTACATAAAGATGCCGGCATGCTTGGCGCGGGCGTTTCGATTCATCAATTTTCGCAGTCGGTTCGCGCTGTTGCTGATCCGGTGATGGGCAAACCGCTTGGTGATGTCTCGCTTGGCGTTGTTCTTGGACAGATTTTCCAGCTTGCGACCCGCTTTGAAATCGAGGTTCAACCGCAATATAATCTTTTGCAGAAAACCATGATGATGGCCGAAGGCGTTGCCAGACAATTAAACCCCCAAGCCGATATGTGGCAATTATCGCGGCCAATGGCCGAATCATGGATGCGGCATGAGGCAGGCGTCAAAAAACGCGCCGAACAGCTTGTTGATGAGATGATGCAAATCATGGCACGATTACCAAAACTGCTAAGCGATTTCGAAGCCGCGCAGCAAAGACCCGTTGCCCCACCACCGCCAACATGGCCCGGGCGCGTGGCCCTGCTTGCGCTTTTACTTGTTATTGCAAGTTTTTTCACAAATATTCATTGATTTTTGCTATAAATAGCCAAGATGTGAATTTTTGTGATAATTTTATCACTGTTTGATTATAAATAGAGAAAGTGACCATTTCTGTGAATTTATCGGCAATCATTACCGCATTGGGCGGACGCCATGCCATTCAGCAGCTTTTGAATGTGGGGCCAAGCGCGATCAGCAATTATGTGACCCGTGGTCATTTACCTGAACGCGCCAAACCAATTATCTATGCTGCGCTGACCCAAAAAGGCTATCAGATCCGCGCTGATGATCTTGAAATTCTGGCTGGCCCACCCGCCACATCAGCGCAGGCACAGAATAATGCCACCCATTTCGGCAAGCGGGTTTTGCTCATCGTTGCTGGCGGCATCGCTGCCTATAAGGCATTGGAAACCGCACGCCAATTGCAACAGCTCGGCGCGCATGTCACCGGCGTGATGACCGATGGCGCCAAACAATTTATTACCCCCCTTAGCCTTGCCGCCCTTACCGGTGAGAAATGTTATGACAGTTTATTTTCACTAACCGATGAAGCTGAAATGGGGCATATCCGGTTGGCGCGGTCAGCCGATCTGGTTCTTGTCGTTCCGGCTACGGCCAATTTTATGGCGCGGGCAAATGCTGGCATTGCCGATGATCTGGCAACAACCATTCTTCTTGCGACCACGGCCAAGGTGGCGATGGCGCCAGCGATGAATCCGGCGATGTGGTCACATGCGGCAACCCAGCATAATATCGCCAGCCTTCGCCAGCGCGGTGTTCAAATGATTGGGCCGGTCAGTGGCGATACAGCCTGTGGCGAAGAAGGCGAAGGCCGGATGTGCGAACCGGCCGTTATTGCCGCAGCAGCAATGCAGCTTATCGCCCCGCAGAATATGATCAAAGCGAAAGATATGATCAAAGCGAAAGACCATGGCAACAGCCCGCTTGCAGGCAAACGAGTCATTGTCACATCAGGCCCAACAATCGAGCCAATTGACAAGGTGCGCTTTATCGCCAATCGATCATCTGGCAAGCAAGGCCATGCGATTGCTGGCGCTCTTGCCAAGCGCGGTGCGGATGTGACTTTGATTAGCGGGCCCGTAAACGAGCCGACGCCAGATCTTGTCACGATTATTCATGTCACAACTGCCGATGACATGTTGGCCGCTTGCAAGTCTGCCTTGCCTGCCGATATCGCCATTTGCGCAGCAGCGGTAGCTGACTGGCGCGTGAAGTCAATTTCGGATCAGAAACTAAAAAAGCCGGAAGACCCGAATGCTGACATGAGTTTAGCGCTATGCCAAAATCCCGATATTCTGGCGCATATATCAACAGCGCCAAACCGGCCAAGATTGGTTATCGGCTTTGCAGCGGAAACCGAAAATCTATTGCAGAATGCCACCAAAAAACGCCAGCGCAAAGGGTGCGACTGGATGATTGCCAATCAGGTTGGCGGTGATGCCGATCCGGTTTTTGGAAGCCCTTTAAATCAGGCTATGCTGTTAACCGCGACGGGTGTTGAGGAATGGCCGCAAATGCAAAAAACCGACCTTGCCGAAACGCTGGTTGATCATATCGAAGCGGAATTTGCCAAATGAATACACTCGCAGTTAAATTTCGGCGGCTAGCGCATGCTGACAATCTTGACTTGCCGTCATATGCCACAAGCGGTGCTGCCGGACTTGATCTTGCCGCTGCGATCGGCCAGCCAATTTGTCTCAAGCCGAATATGCGTCAGGCCATTCCAACAGGCTTTGCGATGGCATTGCCAGCCGGTTATGAGGCGCAAATTCGGCCAAGATCCGGCCTTGCATTGAAATATGGGATTACCGTTGCCAATGCCCCTGGAACGATTGATAGTGATTATCGGGGTGAAATCGCAGTGATTTTGGTGAATAATGGCACTGATGATTTTACCATTACCCACGGCATGCGTATTGCGCAGATGGTGATTGCCGCTGTCACCATCATGACACCAGTCGAAGCCGATGATCTTGACGATACCGCGCGTGCTGCAGGCGGTTTTGGCTCAACAGGTTTGTGAGGCATTATGCTGAATGATGACGATCTAGAACGCTATGCCCGTCAGGCTATCATGCCGGTAATTGGCGAGGATGGTCAGGAACAGTTATTGGCGGCGCGGGTGCTTGTTGTTGGCGCTGGCGGGCTTGGGGCGCCCGTGATCATGTATCTTGCCGCTGCCGGTATTGGCACGATTACCATCATCGATGATGATCATGTTTCGCGAACCGATTTAAACCGGCAAGTCATTTATAAAGACAGCGATGTTGGCCTGTTGAAATCGCGGCAAGCGGCCATGGCAGCAAGCGCGATCAATCCGGCTATCCAAATCTCGCAGCTAGGCCAACGGCTCAGCAGCGGCAATGTCGAACAATTATTAAAAGCGCATGATGTTATTGTTGATTGCACCGATAATGCCGAGGCGCGTTATCTTCTTGGTGATGCGGCGCATGCGGCAAACAAGCCTCTTGTTTTTGGCGGGGCGGTGCGCATGGAAGGACAGGTCTCGGTCTTTCAGAGCAGCGTCAAAGGCCATCTTGGCAGCCCTTGCTATCGATGCGTGTTTCCGGCGATGCCCGATGCGAAACAGGCACCGGGCTGTTCTGAAGCGGGAATTCTTGGACCCGTTGCCGGATTGGTTGGCACATTGCAGGCGCTTGAAACCATCAAAATTATTCTTGGCCAGCCGCGCACCTTAACCGGACGGCTTTTGCTGATTGAAGCAGCGGGAAGCGATTTTATGGAAATTCAAACCGTCGCACGGGTTGATTGCCGCTGTTGCGGCACGCCGTCTGGCGATGCGGCCAAAGACAGCCTCTAGCCGAATTGTGGGCTAAGCCACCAAATATCAGTAAGCCAAGTTCCGCAAGCCCAGCTCCACAAGCCAAGTTCCGCAAGCCGGATATATCTAGAGCATGGCCTCGATCACCCGATCAGGCGGGGTATGGCCATCCCAGAATGTCTGCACATTGATGATCACCTTGTCACCCATTTGCAAACGCCCCTCAATGGTCGCCGATCCGATATGCGGCAGCAAAACAACATTTGGCAAATCACGCAGTCCGGCCGGAATTTCCGGCTCACTGCTATAAACATCAAGTCCAGCACCAGCAATATGACGCTGCGCCAAAAGATCGGCAAGCGCGACTTCGTCAACCACTTCGCCGCGTGATGTATTCACCAAATAGGCCGATCGCTGCATCAGCGACAGGCGTTCACGCGATAATAGATGATTGGTTGCCGATGTATGCGGGCAATTCACCGAAACAATATCAACGCGTGCCAACATCTGTTCGAGTGATTCCCAATATGTTGCCTCAAGTTCGGCTTCGGTCTCAGGATGAACCGGTTTCCGGTTGTGATAATGCACCGACAAACCAAATCCACGCGCACGCCGCGCAACCGCTTCACCAATCCGGCCCATACCAACAATGCCAAGCCGTTTGCCATTAATGCGATGACCAAGCATGCCTGTTGGTGACCAGCCCTGCCATTGACCTGATCGTGCCAGCGCATCACCTTCGGCAATCCGCCGTGGCACCGCCAGAATCAGCGCCATTGTGACATCAGCCGTATCTTCGGTTAACACGCCGGGGGTATTGGTGACAGTAATGCCGCGCGCCTTTGCCGCGGCAAGATCAATATGATCAACACCGGTTCCAAAAGAGGCAATCAGGCGCAATTGGCTTCCTGCCTTGGCAATCAATTCAGCGTCAACTTTATCGGTAACAGTTGGCACAAGAACATCAGCTGTCTTCACAGCCATTTCCAACTCGTCACGGCTTAGCGCCTTGTCACTATCATTTAAAGTCGTGTCAAAAAGCTCACGCATCCGGGTTTCGATTGTCTCCGGAAGCTTGCGTGTCAAAATCACTTTTGGTTTGCTTTGACTCATAGATGGCTCTCTTAAATTGAAAACAAATACCGAACTCTGGCTGGCAATTGGCCTGAAAAAACCCTAAGCTTGCGTCGCAGGCCAAAGGGCCTATTGAATTAATTCTTTAACCCGCATCAATCTGCACCAAATACCGCCAAAACTCTACCAGAACAACGAGCAGCATGACAAAAAAATTTATTGTGATATTTCAAAAGCCGCTGATCATGACACTGGTTTTTGGCCTTTTCTGGCTATTACCAGCCGTGATATCGCCAATTGGCTGGTCAGCCGCCATTGGCATAGCGCAAGCGCAGGAAGCCAAATTGACCGTTCGCGGCAGCGGCTTGCCGGTACCGCGCTATGTGACATTGAAATTTGACGAAGCTAATTTGCGGGCTGGCCCCGGGCGGGAATATCCCGTTCTATGGCAGTATCGAAAAGCTGGTCTGCCACTTCTGGTTGATGCTGAATTCGGTATCTGGCGCAAAGTCATTGACCATGATGGCACCGCAGGATGGATGCATGGATCGGTTCTATCGCTTCGGCGCATGGCGCTGGTACAAAATAATATGGCCAAAATCCATGCCAACCCTGATGAAACATCAAATGTCATTGCCCTTGCCGAACGGTTGGCGCTGATGGAATTGCAATCCTGTCCAAAGGCATGGTGCCGTGTGGCAAATAATGATGTTCGCGGCTGGATCAAGCGGCAGGCGGTTTGGGGCCTTCTCGAAACCGAAAGCCTCGATTGAGTTTTTGCATTTTTCAAAAAGAAAAACGGCACCCCATTTTTAATGGGATGCCGCAATGATCTAGGCCGGTTAAAGATTTGCCATTTTAGGCAATATCAAACCGATCAGCATTCATCACCTTGGTCCAGGCTGCCACGAAATCGGTCACAAATTTGTCATGTGACTGGTTGGTTGCATAAACCTCGGCAAGCGCGCGAAGCTGGGAATTTGATCCAAAGACAAGATCGACCCGGGTTCCGCTACGCATCACTTTACCAGTGACACGATCACGCGCTTCGTAAGAATTGCTTCCTGTTGGCTTCCACTCAACACCCATATCGAGCAAAGTGACAAAGAAGTCATTGGTCAATTTGCCCGGTGTTTCGGTAAAGACACCATGGTTGTTTTCACTGATGCCCAAAGCCCGCATACCACCAACAAGAACGGTCATTTCCGGTGCGGTAAGACCCAATAGCTGAGCTTTATCAAGCAGCATTTCTTCAGGACTGATGGTAAAGTCGGTTTTCTGGAAATTACGGAACCCATCGGCAACCGGCTCAAGAACCGCGAATGATTCAATATCGGTTTGCGCTTGTGTTGCGTCCCCACGGCCAGGTGTAAATGGAACCTTCACGCCCGATGCCTGTTCGATACCAACATTACCTGCAAGGACAATCACATCAGCAACCGATGCGCCTGTTTCGGCAGCGATTGGCTCGAGAACCGACAAGATGCGCGCCAGCTGATCAGGCTTGTTTGCAGCCCAATCTTTTTGTGGTGCAAGACGAATCCGGGCACCATTGGCACCACCACGCATGTCTGAGCCGCGATAGGTTGATGCGCTTGCCCATGCGGTTTCGACCATGTCTTGAACGCTTAGGCCACTGGCGGCAATGCGGGCTTTGACCGCATCAACATCATAATTGGTGTTGCCAGCAGGGACCGGGTCTTGCCAGATCAATTCTTCGGCTGGCACTTCTGGGCCCACATAGCGGCTTTTTGGCCCCATATCACGATGCAGCAATTTAAACCAAGCGCGTGCAAACGCATCGGCAAACTG
>DFSK01000105.1:8866-9901 GCA_002378605.1 Alphaproteobacteria bacterium UBA3439 | reverse complement strand
ACAACCGACCTGCGGCGACGCCAAAACATCATTTTGGACAAAAGTCCCATTTCGCCTCATTCCCTTCATCTGGCATTTCTGCCATTCACGCTTAGACCCTGCGGGCAGGATGCACCATATAAAGACCCTCACCATTCATAATGCGGCTGGCGGCTTCGGTAAAGCTGCCATCATCATTATGCATGATAAGACCGGGCAAAATTGCGCCGGGGCCAGACACCGCCTTGCGCACTTGAATGATCACCCGCCCAGCCGGCACCATCGGGCGCGGCCAAAGTGGGAATTGTAAAATTTCCGAGGCACCCGCCTTGGCAAAAAGATGGATCAATTCATCAGCGCGATCAGCCCTGCAAATAAAACTGATCCGCCCACGCGGTTTTGCTGCCCACATCGCCGACGCAACCCAATCACCAAGCGCCAAGCCTTCGCCAATATGCGCCAGAGCCCGCCGTTTATCGCGTGGCCTTGTGCCTGTTGCGTAATGATAAGGCGGATTGCTGACAACATGATCAAAACTGCCCGCCAGAACGGGCGGCATTTTGGCAATATCATCATGCAAAATACGAAGCCGGTCATCAAAACCATTCGCCGCAGCATTCCGCAGCGCCAGCGCCGCCATCACCGGATCAATCTCAATTGCGGTTATCTGTACCGCATCAAGCCGTCTTGCCAGACAAAGGCTGACACCGCCAACCCCTGCCCCCATATCCAAAATACGGCCCCGATTAACCCCAATCGCCGCCGCCAGAAGCACCGCATCAGTGCCAACACGAAACCCGCTTTTTGGCTGCATAACCGACACGGTTTTGCCAAGCAAATGATCATGTGTTACCGCCAGATCATCAAGGCCCTCAATTGGCAAACCATCGCCTGTTTTGGCGTCATTTCCTGTTGTTGAGTCTTGGCTCATGTTTTGTTCACCCTTACCATGGGCCGCATCTTTTGGTTTGGCTGCCAGCAACCGCACAAAAGACCATGATCAATCATCATAAAATTCATTCGCATCCTCAAGCAGCGTTTTTGCCGCCAAAAGCC
>DFSK01000105.1:0-8597 GCA_002378605.1 Alphaproteobacteria bacterium UBA3439 | reverse complement strand
TTTCGTCGGCACCATGATCCGGCGCGGAAAAGCCCCAATGCCAGCCTCAAGCGCCGAAATATTTGCATCAAATACATGCGCCCTTATGCCCGCATCTCGCAACAGCGCCAGCAAAAATGACAAGCGCACACTATCGGTTGTGCTAACAAGATGTTCCATGAAGCAGCATCATGCCGCATTTTTGGCGAATTACCAAGCGTTGCAACGACAAAATTCGCGGTGGCCCGGCCTTTTTTCCTTGCTAGGCGGTTATGCGGCATCGTAATGAATGGAAGATATTTTAGACAAGTAATCCAAGCGCGCCGCCACTGGCTAGCGCGATGAAGCTGCCGCCAAGAAGCCAAATGGCTTTATATTGCGCAAATACTTGTTTCCTTTAGGAAAATGGCAGATAGCCATTTGGTGAGTTGAAAAAATGAGTGCTAATCCTGCGATAGAGAGTCACGGCGAACTGGTTTCGCTTGAACCATTGGTCACGCTGCTTGCCGATGACATGAAAGCCGTCAATGCGATGATTTTGCAGCGGCTTGCCAGTGATGTGCCGTTAATCCCCGAACTTGCCGGACATCTGATTGCAGCTGGCGGCAAACGCATCCGCCCGATGATGACGCTGGCTGGGGCGCAAATTGCCGGTGGCAGCGCGCATGCAGTGGGGCTGGCGACCGCGGTCGAATTCATCCATTCGGCAACGCTTCTTCATGATGATGTGATTGATGAATCAAATTTGCGGCGTGGGCGCGATACGGCAAATGCGCTTTGGGGAAATGAAGCATCGGTTCTGGTGGGTGATTTCCTGTTTGCCCGCGCCTTTGAATTGATGGTTGAGGCTGGTGATATTACGGTTCTTGGCCAGTTGGCAAATGCTTCGGCGCGGATCACTGAAGGCGAAATCAAACAAATGACCATCGCCGGAATGCCCGACACGCCGCAAGAATCCTATGTCGATGTGATCACCGGCAAAACCGCAATTTTATTTGCCGCCGCCGCCGCCGCTGGTGCCAAGCTAGCTGGCGCAAATGATAATGATGTTGCGGTGATGCATGATTACGGGTTGCAGCTTGGGCTGGCATTCCAGATCATGGATGATGCGATGGATTATGGCGTTAGCAGCAGCGCCATGGGCAAGAATACCGGCGATGATTTCATTGATCAAAAAATCACCCTTCCGGTTATTCTGGCATGGCAGGATGGCGATGCAAATGACCGTAAATTCTGGCAGCGCACGATGGGTGACGGCAATTTTGCCGATGGCGATCTTGCCACCGCACAAGCCATTCTTGGCACCCATAATGCCATTGACCGGTCGATTGCCATGGCTGGCGATTATGCCAATGCAGCCATTGCCGCACTTTCGCGGCTGTCATCACCTAATCAAAGTCAGATGCCAATCATCACTGCGCTTGGCGCCGCCGCCCGATTTTCGGCAGCACGACAAAATTAATCACATGATAACCCGCGCCCGATGATCTGCGNNTGAAGCGTCCATGCGGCCTGCTGTAATTGGTGAAAAATTTGCGTTTCATTTGGCGTTAATTTTATATTCATGGTTCCTCCGTTTGCCTTTATCCCGTCTTTGTTAGCGCTGATTTTAGGGGCTATTTTGCAAAAGCCTAAATCACCCAAAGACTCAAATCTGGCCTAAGTAAAGTCACGCTTCAAAGTCGGTCGAAAAATTGAAATAAGTATGGAACTTGCAAAAATATGAAAATAATATAGGATATTTCCTATATCCTTTTCAACGGCAAAACGGATAGTCCAAATGGATAGGAATCACATGAATGACCCGGGCCGCCGTGCCCTTATTATGGNNCCCGATGATCTGCGCCCGATGATGCGCAGCTTTTGACGCCATCTGTTTTTCTAATTTTTATTGAGGCCGCGAAGCCGCGCGGCAATATCGGTTGCGCGGTGCCGTGTTTGCCGCGCCCAAAGGCTGTTTTCGGCTTCATCAGCCGCCTCCTGCCAATTGCCGCGATTAATCGCGGCGCGCATCCGCCGAAAACCGGCAAGACGCGGTTTGCCTAGATTAAACGCCATCGAAATAAGGGCCGCCGTGCCCTTATTATGGCGCTTGCGGCAAGCGATCCACCGATCACGCTAAAGCAGGCATCGCGTGCCATCGGGCGCAATGACGCCTATTTACAGCAATTCCTTTATCGCGGAACACCTCGCCGCCTTCCCGAAGATGTACGGCATCAGCTTGCTGCCTTTCTTGATATTGATCAGTCACGGCTGGCTGGTAAAAATATAATCACCGGCGCCAGCCCACATCAACCACGCCAATTTGCCGTGCCGTTTTTCGATCTTTCGGCAAGCGCGGGCGGCGGCGCGCAAATCGATCTTGCCAGCGAGACCGCACATGACCCCGATAGTCAGTGGGTGTTTCCGCGCCAATGGCTTGCCAAGCTTGGCCGCCGGCAAACCGCCGCCTTGCGAATGATTTCCATTAGCGGCGATTCGATGGTTCCACTTCTTGAACATGATGACACGGTCATGCTCGATTGCAGTCAGACCCGCCCGTCACCGCCAGGTATTTTCATTCTTGATGATGGCGTTGGTCTTGTTGCCAAACGCATTGAAATCATTCCCAACACCACGCCGCAGATGCTTCGCATTTCTTCGGAAAATTCAGCTTATAGCAGTTACCAGCGGCGGATTGATGAGGTACATATCATCGGGCGTGTGATATGGTTTGCGCGTCGCCTGTGATTTGGCGTTTTTCTTTCCTGCGCGATATGGCGCATGTCACATTTAACCAATAAGGGCGATCAGCAAATGGCACGCCAATCCAACCGAAAGCCAAGCAAGAAACGGTCGGCAAAATCTAACCAGATGGCTGGCCGCCTGCCGCGCAACGCGCCGCCGATCGAGGTTACAATCAGCCATATTGGCGGGCGCGGCGATGGCATTGCCAAAGCGCTTTACACCCATAATTACAGTGAGGCTGAACATGATGTATTTGTTCCGGCCAGCCTTCCGGGCGAACGTTTGTTGGTTCAGCCGCTTTCACTGACCTCACAAGGGATCAAGGCGCGCATTATCGAGCTATACACGCCGTCACCCGATCGCCATACACCACGTTGTGATGCGTTTCCAGCATGTGGGGGATGCCGGTTCCAGCATTGGGATGAAACCGAAATCGGCAGTTGGAAAAGCGCACTTGTTGCCAATTTCCTCGATCGCGCCAAAATCAAGGCTGGCACGATAAGGCCGCTTTACAGCTCGCCACTCAAAAGCCGCAGACGCGCCAGTTTCCATCTGAAATGCATTGCTGATGGGGCGATTGTCGGCTTTCGCGAACATATGGGCCAACATATTGTCAGCCCTGACGGCTGCGCCGTTCTTCATCCAAACCTGCTCGCTTTACAAAAAGCGTTGCAGGCTTTTGCCAGCGCCCATCTTCCCGCTGGCTTTGCCGCAGATGCCCATGCCAACCTTCTTGACCGCAGCACCGGCAACGCAAATGACAGCAATATCTGTCTTTATATTGAGCCAATTTCTGGTGCGCAGCCTTGGAGTCCGGATATGCTTGCCAAATTGGGCGATTGGGCGGCAAGCATAAGATTGGCGCGGCTATCGGTTACCGATCATGGCAGCCCGATGACGCTTTTCGCACCTGAAATTCCTGTGGTTCAATTTGGCAAGATTGCTGTGTCACCCCCACCGGGTGCTTTTTTACAAGCCACCCGTGATGGCGAAGCCATTTTACAAAACGCCATTGCTGAAATCGCCGGACCAGCGCGCCAGATTGTCGATCTGTTTGCCGGATGCGGCACGCTTAGTCTTCCACTACTCGATCATATAGCCAACCTCCTAGCGGTTGAACAAAGTGAGGACGCCCTTGCTGCGTTAAAATTTGGTGTTGATGCTGCCGGCATTGGGGGGCGGGTAAAGACCGCCAGCCGTAACCTGTTTGACGCACCGCTAATGCCCGATGAGCTGGAAGGGTTTGACATGGCTATTCTTGACCCGCCGAGAAGCGGCGCTGCCGCACAATGCCAGATGCTGGCGCAATCAAACATTGCGACAATCGCGATGGTATCATGCAATCCGGCAAGCTTTGCGCGCGATGCGGCCATTCTGACCGATAGCGGGTTTCAGCTTGAATGGGTTCAAGTCATTGATCAATTCTCATTTAGCAATCATTTAGAGCTTATTGGCGCTTTCCGCCGCTAGTCCTGAGCCAGCGCCGACTCATATCTTGACCAAGCTGCCCCATTGTCAAAAACGGTTTTGCCAGCGCATGATATTGCGATGATGATTAAACGATCGATGACCATTCACGGACACCGGACAAGCGTGTCATTGGAACAGCCTTTTTGGGATATGCTGCAGGATATTGCGGCCAGTCGCGGGCAATCGCTTGCCAGCCTCGTGCAAAATATTGACCGCAACCGTGATGGCGGGCTGTCATCGGCCTTGCGACTATTCGTGCTGGCCGAATTAAAAAAAGAAACTGCCGCTACCAAGACAGATATAAAGCCGCTGGATCACTAGCCTTTTTCGGATTATAACGCGTTTTAAACAGGCATTTCAGTGGCGCAGATAAACGAGTCCTGTTAATTGATAGGAACCATCGCATATGCATATCGCAATTCTTTTGGCGGGTCATACCAACAAGGCAATGCCCCAGCGCTTTCATGATTATAATGATATGTTCACCGATCTTTTTGCCAGCCTTCCACTTGGCAAGAATTTCCGCTTTACCACATTGGCAGTGGTCGATGACGTGTTTCCGGCGCAAATTGACGATTATGACGGCTATCTTGTTTCCGGCTCGGCCTATGGTGTTTATGACGATGCGCCATTCATTCCCAAATTGATGGATTTTCTGCGCCAGATCTACGCTGCCAAAAAGCCACTTGCAGGCGTTTGTTTCGGGCATCAGATCATCGCCCATGCACTTGGCGGCCATGCCGGCAAATGGGATAATGGCTGGGGCCTTGGTGTCAAGGAACTGGCTTTGACTGACCTGCCTGACTGGATTGAAACCACCAGCGACACAATCAATCTGATTCATGTTCATCAAGATCAGGTTACCAGCCTTCCCGATGGGGCGCGGCGCATCGCCAGCGCCGACCATTGCACAAATGCTGCTTTTGTCATTGGGGATGATGTTTTTGCCATTCAGGGTCACCCCGAATTTGACGCTGATTATACCGATGCGCTTGCCGACCTGCTTGTTGATAGAGCCGGTGCCGATTGTGTTAATGAAAGTCGCCAATCGCTTGCCACACCGCATGACGGCAAATTGGTTGCGGGCTGGATTTTGGCGTTTTTTGCCAAACATGCGCCAAAGAAATAACCGCATTTGCTGGTGATTGGCACAATTTGCTATCCGGCACCAAACCAAAAGGAAAAAATGCATGTCACTTGTCATCGGCCTTGATACTGGCGGCACCTACACTGATGCGGCTCTTCTTGATGTCGATCGCGGCGTTGTTTTGGCAACAGGCAAGGCGCTGACCACGCGTGATGATTTGTCGGTTGGTCTTGGCGGTGCAATTGCCAAAGTTCTCGCTGATTTTGACGGCGCGCCAGAGGATATCAAGATGGTATCTCTTTCGACAACACTTGCCACCAACGCTGTTGTCGAGGGTGTTGGCGGGCGCGTTGGCCTGTTTTTAATTGGGTTTGACGAGGCCGCGCTTGAACGCGCCGATCTGGCCCGCGCCCTTGGACAAGATCCGGTATATTTCATCAATGGCGGCCATCGCCCCGATGGTGGCATCCAAGCACCACTTGACATTGCGGCGCTAGACGCTGCCGCGCACAAGCTGAAATCCGAAGTCTCGGCCTTTGCGGTTGCTGGCCATTTTGCCACGCGAAACCCGCTTCATGAGACCGAAACCCGCGATTTGCTTCGCGACATAACCGGCCTTCCCATCACCTGCAGCCATGAATTATCCTCATCGCTTGGCGGGCCGCGGCGTGCCCTTACCGCCGTGCTCAACGCCCGCCTGATCAATCTTTTGGAACGGCTGATTACCGCCACACAAAACATCATGGCGCAACAAGGGCTGACCTGCCCGTTGATGGTGGTCAAAGGTGATGGCTCACTGCTTCAGGCCGATTTTGCCCTGTCGCGTCCCGTTGAAACGGTTTTGTCAGGGCCGGCTGCCAGCCTTTCCGGTGCGGCGTTTCTGGCTGGCGCGAAATCAGCCTTGATTGCCGATATTGGCGGCACCACAACCGATATTGCCTTTTTGCATAATGGCACGCCGCGTTTGAAAAAAGACGGCGCCTTTGTTGGCGGCTGGCAGACAATGGTCGAGGCTGCCGAGATACGAACCTGCGGGCTTGGCGGCGACAGCGAGGTCGCGCCAATCTTACGCGGCAGAACAGGCGGGCTTACCCTTGGCCCAAGACGGGCGACGCCACTTTCCCTGCTAGCGCTGCGCTGGCCTTCATTAAAAGACCATCTTTCCCGTCAGCTTGATCTGGCTGTGCCGATGGCCACTGATGCACGTTTTGTCTTTCCGATCATGCCTGATGGCGTTCCGCAATGGTTGACCCGTTCGGAAATCAGACTTGCCGAAAAGGCCATTGCCGCTGGCCCCTCGCCGGTTGCTGAACTGGCGGCAACGCAATTGGCACTCGGCGCAGTTGACCGATTGATCAGCCGCGGGCTCCTTGGCCTATCCAGCTTTACGCCGACTGATGCTGCGCATGTCACGGGCGCCTTTACCGAATTTGACGATGAGGCCGCCATGCTTGGCGCAAAATTAATGGCACGCCAGCGCAATGGAGCCGGCATTGCAATTGCGGCATCGCCACTCGATCTTGCCGAAATGACGCTTGACGAATTGCATCGGCGGTCGGCTTTGGCCTTGATGGATGCGGCCTTGGCGCATGAAGGCGGCGGCGAAGCGGCGGTTTCCAGCAACCCGCTTCTGGCACAATCCTTTCGCAAAATACCGGCCAGCAACGACCAGCTTGTCTCGGTTGGGGTAAAGCTAAATACCGATCTAATTGCGCTTGGCGCATCGGCTGCAACGCATTACCCACCAATTGCCAACACGGTGGGTGTGTCGCTGACAGTTCCTGATCATGCTGATGTTGCTGGCGCGGTTGGCGCGGCGGCCGGATCGGTTCGCCAGCGGGTGATGGTGTCGATTACCCAGCCTGCCGAAACAAAATTCCGCATTCATCTTGCCGATGGCCCAATTGACAAATCCAGCCTTGAAGATGCGCTGGCCACCGCCCGTATTGCGGCAAAACAGCTTGCCGAAGCGCGCGCCAAAAGCGCCGGCGCCACCCATATCGATCTTCATCTTGAGGAAGACATAAAGCTGGTGCCATTGTCATCAAATAAGGACTTATTTATCGAAGCGCTTATCTATGCCACTGCCGAAGGTCGCGCAACCTAACCTCTTGCCCGCTAAAACAAACGCTGGCGCATCACATCGCAATCAGCGGTGAATAATTTATGATCGCTATAGCGTTTTTTGATGCTTCGAATGGCACCAAGCGGCAAATAATCGCGCACCTCATGCCAATGCCAATCAACCTGAACATGACCCGAAATCCGGTTTAGCCGGATATTCATTTCATGCGCATTGGTTGGTGTTTCAACATAGGGATCATCGCCGTTGACGGCAAAAACCATAGGCCCTGATTGCGACATCTTGCTGATCCATAGATCATCTTCACTTGTCGTAAAATCAATCATATCACCATTGGCTGGCGGCGGCATATTTTTGATAAAATCCAGTGATTCCATGCGGCGGTTTCGTTCAATCGGCACCATGCGCACGCGCGACACATCACCACCATCAAGATCAACCGTTACATAGACAGAGCCGTCAAATGTCTCGGTTTCCGTGATTTCACCGCGCATCCGTTCAACATCAAACAGGCCATTACAAACCATAGACACCGAATTGGCCGCGGCAGGCATGACCGAAAATGGCAGCAACAACGACAAAAGCCATAAGGCGCGCCGCGCCAACGTCACCTGCCTTGCAATCATTCGGCGGTTTTTTATCTTCGTCATAAAGCCTCCTTTGCCACGCGCCAGAAAGACAGGTGCACAGAACATAAGGAACAGCTTAATTAAATTAAGGTTTTAAACAAAATAATGGTTTATCTGGTGCCATGATGAACAGATCATGCAGGCAAATCGCATCATGGCATTTGATTGCTGTCGGTGTATCCATGAAAATCTCCCGTGACGATAAACCCGAAAAAAACCCGCTGTTTTTCCTCAAGCTGACCTCACCCAAGACAGCTCGAAAATTCTCCTTCAGAAATATTTACAGAAACATCAATTTTTGGCTGCCTACCCTTATAAATAAAAAGAAGGGCATAGTTAAAATTCAGCAAACAGTAACGCTCCAGACCAGCATACCAATAGCGGCATGGGTCAACCAAACAAGCTGCCGAAGGACGAGTGAGATGCTGCTGTTGGCCACAATTGAAGCCGCTAAAAAATTAACGATCCTGCAGCGCAGGATTCGCATAATAAGCAGCGGTCCCCGGTCGGTTTGCTTCAATCAAATTATTGGCCGGATCAAAGCCGTGTTCTACGTAAGGCTCAAGCATCGCAGAGTAGCGCGGGCGGCCGTCATAAACACCGGTCGCCATACAGAAAACAT
>DFSK01000152.1:20887-21213 GCA_002378605.1 Alphaproteobacteria bacterium UBA3439 | reverse complement strand
AAGATGTCCAAGGAAAAGTTTGACCGTTCCAAGCCGCATTGCAACATTGGCACAATTGGCCATGTTGATCATGGCAAGACTTCACTGACCGCAGCGATCACAAAGATTCTGGCTGAGTCTGGCGGCGCTGAATATTCAGCTTATGACCAGATTGACAAGGCGCCTGAAGAGCGCGCCCGCGGTATCACAATTTCAACAGCGCATGTTGAGTATGAGACAGCAAACCGTCACTATGCGCATGTGGATTGTCCGGGTCACGCCGATTATGTGAAGAACATGATCACTGGTGCGGCGCAGATGGATGGTGCGATTTTGGTTGTATCAGC
>DFSK01000152.1:19890-20552 GCA_002378605.1 Alphaproteobacteria bacterium UBA3439 | reverse complement strand
GAGCTTGTTGAGATGGAAATTCGTGAGCTGTTGTCATCATATGATTTCCCAGGCGATGATATTCCGATCGTTCGTGGTTCAGCGTTGGCGGCACTGGAAGATAGCAATGAGACCATTGGCCGTGAAGCGATCACGGCATTGATGGAAGCTGTTGATAGTTATATTCCGCAGCCAGAGCGTCCAAAGGATCAGCCATTTTTGATGCCGATTGAGGATGTGTTCTCAATTTCAGGTCGTGGTACAGTTGTGACTGGCCGTATCGAGCGCGGCATTGTGAATGTTGGTGAAGAGATCGAGATTGTTGGTCTGAAAGACACCGTCAAGACAACCTGTACCGGTGTTGAGATGTTCCGCAAGCTTCTGGATCAGGGCGAAGCTGGCGATAATGTTGGTGTTCTTCTTCGTGGAACCAAGCGTGAAGATGTCGAGCGTGGTCAGGTTTTGTGTAAGCCGGGTTCAATTGCGCCACATACAGAATTCAAATGTGAGGCCTATGTTCTAACCAAGGATGAGGGCGGCCGTCATACGCCGTTTTTCTCGAACTATCGTCCACAATTCTATTTCCGCACAACTGATGTGACCGGATCTGTGGAATTGCCGGAAGGTACCGAGATGGTCATGCCTGGTGACAATATTGCAATGACTGTGACATTGATCGCGCC
>DFSK01000152.1:0-19537 GCA_002378605.1 Alphaproteobacteria bacterium UBA3439 | reverse complement strand
TCGCAACGGTTATTAAATAATTATGATCTCGGCAATCTGATGATTGCCGGTCATTTAGGAGTGTAGCTCAATTGGTAGAGCACCGGTCTCCAAAACCGGGGGCTGGGGGTTCGAGCCCCTCCACTCCTGCCAGATAAAACAAACCCTTTCGGCTTTCCGGTCGGAAGGGTTTTTCTTTTCCTAAACACCGCGCCGGATGTGACGTTAACAGGTCTGATGGCCAGCTATTTGTTCTGCTGGCGCGAAAAGGAAACCCAATAGATGCGTTCGTCCATAATGATTGATCAAGCTGCTGCCGGTTCGCGCCGGTCATTATCATGGCCGCAGCATTATGGCGGCCTGTCGATGCTGATTGTGATGGTGATTCTGTTTGGCACGCCAAATGTTGCCTTTGCACAATATCCGGGCTTTGGCGGTGATGCCGAACCAGCTGCGGTAAGCGCGGCTGCCGATGACGCGCCCAGCGGCAGCAGTGGCAATGCTGCTGCAGCCAGTAACAATGATGTGGCTGCCAGTTCAGGTGCCAATACCGAGGCAGATAGCGCCACCAGCAGCGGTCTGTCAGGCGGTGATAACGATGATTCAAAATCATCTTCAAATGTGGTTGTTATGGGGGCAAATCGGGTCAAGGCACGCCAAAGCCGTGCGCAATATTTTGTTCGCAAGCTTCGTGTTGAATTTGCCGCGATGGAACTTGTCGAGCACCGAACCGGGGTGGCGTTTTCGCGCCATGATGTGCCGCGCTATCTTGGTGAATTGCGCGCCGAGCTTGCCAAGATGGATGGTTTGGCCACAGCGCCAGTGCAAAGCCTTGCGCAAGATGTTCAGCATATTGATACCGAATTGAACAAGCATATCGACCAATTGCTTGGCATGATTGGCACGCCAGCAAACGCCACGCCCGACATCGGTTTTGGTTTCTTTACGCCGGAACCACCTTTGCCGAAAACCCTCGATGCGGCTACGGCAAAAATTGCCTCAATATCATTGAAATATGAATTGATGGATTACGGCGAAAAGGCCTTGCAGGCAATGGGCGCTGGCTATCGCTAGATATGACCCTTTTAAGATTTTGCTGGATTGACCATTTCGTAAAGGCCGGTATGGTCGGCATCAGATCCAAGATGATCAACCGCGTTTTCCAGATATTCATTTAAAGCCGAGGTGATGGGCGCGTCAAATCCTGCATTTTTGATCAAGGCGCTGGCAATTCCGACATCTTTTGCCATCAAACGCAGGAAAAAGCCTGAATCATAGCGGCGTGAAATGATAAAAGGTTCCAGCTTGACCTCGGTGGTGTTGTTGCGGCCGGTCGATCCGTTAATGACTTTGGTAAAGGTTTCAGGCGCAATGCCGAATGACTCCGCCGTTGCCAATGCCTGCATGCTGGCAAGCAAGCCTGCCGCCGAAACATAATTATTCAATGCCTTCATCGCATGACCCGCGGCCAACGGCCCGACATGGGCAACCGTTCCAAAACAGGCCAATAGCGTGCCAGCAGTTTCCAAATCAGCTGCGGTGCCACCTGCCATCACCATCAATGTGCCAAGTGCCGCTTTTTTGCGCCCACCTGAAACCGGCGCATCAATCATGCGAATGCCACTTTTGCCAAGCTGCTTGCCAAGCGCGATTGTGCCATCTGGTTGGCTGGATGACATATCAATGAACAGACCTGCAAAACCGGCATGGGCAAGGCTGGTCGCGACCTTGGTGACCACGGTGCCGTCGGGAAGCATCAAAACGATGGCGTCGCAGCTGGCAAGATCTTGCAAATTTGTAGCCATGACCACGCCGCATGACGCATCAAGACTTGCCGCTGGATCAAATCCGGTGACGGTGAAACCTGCTTTAACCGGCAAAGGCGCCATAACTGACCCCATTGCACCCAATCCGACAAATCCAATTGATTTCATGTGAAATAGTTCCCTTTGCCGACGGTGCGGCGGCAGATGATATTTGATGAAAGATATTCGATGCAATAACGCTAGCCCATTTTGATAGCGCTGGTAAATGCTGTTTTGCAGCTTTGGCTGGTTGATCTGGTGGTGGCATCTACGGCAATGAGGGCAGGGCTGCTGTGGCTTGATCTTCAGGATGCTTGTCGCCAAGATGGGGGCAATGTTAATTGCGGGCACCACAGCCCGTTTTCAAAACCACACTGCCGTTATAGATCCATCATGCTGGAGAGAGATTTTCATGGGTGACATCCGCATTTGGGGGCGCAAATCCTCGGTAAATGTTCAATTGGTTCTTTGGGCGCTTGATGAGATGAATCTTGCCTATCAGCGCGTTGATGCTGGTTTTATTTACGGTGTGGTTGATACAGATGCGTTCAAGGAGATGAATCCCAATGGCCGTGTGCCGGTATTAATTGATGGCGATGGTCAGCCGATTTTTGAATCGGCTGCAATAGTGCGCTATCTCGCCAGCCAATATGGCGATGATGTTTTCTGGCCAAAAGATGCGGCGGCGCGGGCGCAGATCGATAAATGGGCCGAATGGGCAAAATGGAATTTCGGTCATGTTTTCATTATGAATCTGTTCTGGAAATTGGTTCGCACGCCAGCTGATGAAATTGACCATGACGGCATTGCCGCGGCCCTCGTGACTGTCGAAACCATGCTGGCGATGGCCGATGCCAAGCTTGCCACAAGCGCCTATCTTGCCGGTGATGATTTTACGCTTGCTGATATCGCCTTTGGCTATTGCTTGTATCGTTATTACGATATTGATGTTGTGCGGCGTGATTTGCCGCATTTGCGGCGCTATTATGGTTTGCTAAGCCAGCGGCCAGCCTATCAGTCGCATGTGATGGTGTCCTATGATGAATTGCGGGTTTAATTCGTGATTTTGATTTGCCGCTTTGATTAGCCGTTCTGGTTGATCTGTTTTTTATGCCGGCTGCTGCTGGCCTGACGTCCTTGGAGTATCTATGTCATCATTGGCTGTGTTGCCCGTTAAGGTGCCGCCCATTGGGGTGCTGATTCTAGCGGCATCTAGCGCCAATCTTGGGCTGTCCATTCTGTCACCTGTTATCACCACATTGCGTGATGATTTTTCAGCTTCGGCTGATCGGGCGCAGCTTGTGCTTAGCGCTTTTATGCTGTCGGTTGCGATCAGCCAATTAATCAGCGGGTCGCTGTCTGATCGGTTTGGCCGCAAACGGGTTTTGCTGGGTGGTTCGGTGATTTTCATCATTGGCGGCATTGGTGCGCTGCTGTCGACGACAATTGATATGTTGATCGGGTTTCGTATTTTGCAAGGGGCGGGTGCCGCGGCCTGCATGACGATGGGGCGGGTGATCGTGAATGATGTCTATCAGGGCACCGAGGCGGCACGCAAATTGTCAATTGTCAGCAGTGCGCAGGCCATTGTTCCGGCGCTTGGATTTGCCTTTGGCGGGGTGATTGCCGAATTTATCGGCTGGCGGGGCAGTATTGGCATCATGGTGATGGGCGCGCTGTTGATTGCGGTTATGTCCTTTCTGTTTATTGACGAATCGCGGCGCGGTGATCCGGTGCTGTTTCGTCCGGCATCATTGATTGCCGCCTATTTGGCTTTGCTCAAGACTCCCGGTGTTATGTTTCACGGGCTGACAAGCGGCCTTGCGGTGGGCATGTTTTTTGCGATGGGCGGGGTGATGCCATATGAATTTGACCGGATGGGGATTGGCCCGCTGGAATATGGTTTGTTCTTCGCGATGACCTCGGTTGGCTATATTCTTGGCAATTTTATCAATGGTTTGCTGGTTGGGCGCGTTGGCGTTGTCCGCATGGCCTATATTGGCAGCCTGCTAACGGTGTTGGTGCCATTGCTGATGCTGGCTGGGGGTTTGACCGGCTTGTTGACACCTTTATGGCTATCGTTTTTATGTTTCTGTTTTGGTGTCTGCAACGGGCTTGTCATTGCGAATGCGATGATCTGCAGCATGCGCGCCGCGGGGAGCAATAGCGGTGCTGGCACTGGCCTTTTGGGGGCAATGCAGATGCTGTTTGGCGGGGTGGCGGGAAGCGCAATCATTGCGCTTGGTGGCGCCAATCATTTTAGCGTGACGGCAACCGGCCTGTTGATCATGGCCCTGTGCGCAGCCCTATCATCTTTTCTGGCGCCAAATTCACGATAAATGGTTGCCTTCGTGCGGTGGTTTTGATAGAAGCCCTCATCCAAGGATGTGCGACCAGCCTTTCAAGGTAAAAATTGCCAGTATCGATTTCATTAGATGCTGGCCGTTAGCCTGATCGAAAACCCACGGAAAACGTAGGGTGTTGATTGCCGTGTCTTGGTTAATTAGAACTTGAATTGGCAGATATCGATGGCTAGAGTGTCGCCCGCACAATTTGTTAGACAGGTCCGTCAGGAAATCAACCGGATTTCCTGGGCGTCTCGGCGTGAAACCGGCACTGCTACATTGACTGTATTTATAATGACAACGATCGCCGCATTGTTTTTTCTGCTGGTTGATTGGGTTTTGTCGAATGGTGTCCAGTTTGTCCTTGGCCTTGGTGGTTAAGGACGAAGCGGGTTTTTGTCGTTTCGTTTTGGCGAATCGCATCGGGAAAGAATGGTAATGGCCAAGCGTTGGTATGTCCTTCATGTCTTCTCAGGATCTGAGAAAAAGGTCGCGCAGTCTATTCGTGAGCAAGCCGCCACGCATGGATTGGAAGATCAGATCGAAGACGTCATGGTTCCGACCGAGAATGTGGTCGAAGTTAAACGTGGTGTCCGTGTCGAGGGCGAGCGTAAGTTTTTCCCGGGTTACATTCTGGTGAAATTGGAATTAAGTGACGAAGCGTGGCAAATGGTGACAAGCCAGCCGCGCGTGACCGGCTTCCTTGGTGGAAAAGGCCGTCCAATTCCGATCACCGATAAAGAGGCTGAGCGTCTGATCCGTCAGGTTAGCGAAGGTGTTGAGCGTCCGCGTACGACTATTACCTTTGATATTGGCGAGCAGGTGCGGGTGGCTGATGGGCCATTTGCGTCATTCAATGGCTATGTCGAAGAAGCCGATGATGATAAGGCGCGGTTGAAGGTGGCGGTGTCGATCTTTGGTCGGTCAACGCCGGTTGAACTGGAATATAGTCAGGTCGAAAAAATATAAAGTTTTAACATGCCGCACCTTTTGGGCGGTAAATGAACATAACGCCTGTCGGTGGCAGGCTGTATCTATGTCAGGGAAGCATTAAGATGGCAAAGAAGATCCAAGGTTACATCAAGCTGAATATTCCGGCAGGCGCGGCCAACCCGTCGCCTCCAGTTGGGCCGGCATTGGGCCAGCGTGGTGTGAACATCATGGAATTTTGTAAGGCGTTTAACGCTGCAACAGATTCACTGGAAAAGAACATGCCGGTACCGGTCGTAATCACCGTGTATCAGGACAAGTCGTTTTCATTTGTCACAAAAACAGCGCCGGTTAGCTATTTCTTGAAAAAAGCTGCCGGTCTGAAAAGCGGATCAAAAGAGCCGGGCCGTTCGGTCGCTGGTAAAGTTACAATGGCGCAGGTGCGCGAAATTGCCGATCAAAAAATGGGCGATATGAATGCAGTTGACGTCGAAGGCGCAATGCAAATGGTTATGGGATCTGCCCGTGCCATGGGCCTCGAAGTCGTGGAGGGCTAAGAACATGGCAAGAAATAGCAAAAACTTAAAAGCAGCCTATGCAGCAATTGACCGGAATAAGGCCTATGGGCTTGCCGAAGCGGTGGCTCTGGTAAAGGGAAATGCAAAAGCAAAATTTGACGAGACCATCGAAATTGCGATGAATCTCGGCGTCGATCCACGTCATGCCGACCAGATGGTTCGCGGTGTTGTTGCTATGCCAAACGGCACTGGCAAGACCATGCGCGTTGCCGTTTTTGCCAAAGATGCCAAGGCTGATGAAGCCAAAGCAGCGGGCGCTGATCTGGTTGGTGCTGAAGATCTGGCCGAAGCCATCCAGAATGGCGAGTCAGGCTTTGACCGGGTGATTGCAACGCCTGATATGATGGGTGTTGTCGGTCGTCTTGGTAAGGTGCTTGGCCCACGCGGTTTGATGCCGAACCCGAAATTGGGAACGGTAACTGCCGATGTGACGGCAGCGGTGAATGCTGCCAAAGCTGGTGAAGTTCAGTATCGTGCCGAAAAAGCCGGTGTTGTTCATGCCGGTATCGGCAAGGCAAGCTTTGACGAAGCCAAAATCATTGAGAATGCAACAGCCTTTATCGATGCGGTTCGCAAAGCGCGCCCATCTGGTGCCAAAGGCCAGTATGTGAAAAAGATTACCATTTCATCAACAATGAGCGCTGGTGTGTTCGTTGAGGATGCGGCCGCACAATAAGGCCGAACACAGTTTTTTCAGCCGATACCATTGGTTTGGCTGAAAATTAGGGGCAAATGCAAAATTGCAAATGCCCCGCACCTGTCCAAGACTACGGGGGTGCTGCCATCGGCAGGACTTAATCACCCGTAATAGACGGGGAGCAAGAGTGGATTATACCGCTTGAACTTCTTATGGGCAGGCCAGCGGACTGGCGATAATCGTCGGTTCATTTTGCAACAAGGCAGATCGTGGTTGGCCCACACTGCCCAAACGAGAGCGGAGACGATCGGTGAATAGAACAGAAAAAGCCGAACTGATCGAAACGCTGCAATCAGCCTTCAATGAGTCATCAACAATTGTTGTGGCGCATCAGGTTGGTATGACCGTTGCGGAAAGCGGTGACCTGCGCAAAAAAATGCGGGACGCCGAAGCTGGCTTCAAGGTAACCAAAAATCGGATTGCCAAGCTAGCGCTTAAAGGCACGCGCTTCGAAGATCTTGACAGCCTGTTCACTGGGCCAACAGCCGTTGGTATGTCGCAAGACCCAGTTTCAGCTGCCAAAATCCTCGTCGATTATGCCAAGGGAAACAAAAAGCTGACCATTGTTGGCGGCAGCATGGACGGGAAAATTCTCGACAAAGCTGGCGTTGAAGCATTGGCCACACTGCCTTCTCTTGACGAATTGCGTGGCAAGCTTGTCGGGCTTATCCAAGCTCCGGCAGCCAAAATTGCTCGGGTTACGCAGGCTCCGGCCGGCAAAGTTGCCCGTGTGATCAAGGCACGCGAAGACCAATTGCAGCAAGGGGCATAATGCCCTCAATCAGAAGTTCAAGCCTTAATGGAGTATATCATGGCTGATATCGCAAAAATCGCAGAAGACCTTTCTAACCTGACAGTTCTTGAAGCTGCTGAATTAGCAACCATGCTAGAAGAGAAGTGGGGCGTTTCCGCCGCTGCTGCTCCTATGGCTGTTGCAATGCCTGCTGGTGGTGACGCCGGTGGCGCAGCAGAAGAAAAGACTGAATTTGATGTAATCTTGGCGTCTGCAGGCGCTTCAAAGATCAACGTCATTAAAGAAGTCCGCACCATCACTGGTCTTGGCCTGAAAGAAGCCAAAGATCTGGTTGAAGGCGCACCAAAGGCTGTTAAAGAAGGCGTGTCTAAGGACGAAGCCGAGCAGATCAAAGCAAAGCTTGAAGAAGCTGGCGCAACTGTCGAAGTTAAATAACTTGGCAGCACAGCTGGTTTCTTAGCTGTCTAAAATATTTGCACCGGGCGGTTTCGGCTGTCCGGTGCAAGGTCGTTTAATAATCGGCGGTTTTATAACCGGGCCGAAACCCATTTAAAAAGCGCCTATGGCAATCGAATTTGGTCACTGGCAGCTGGAATTTTGACGAGGGATCACTGATGGCATCGCATGTAAGCACTCTGGACAGCCGCAAACGGGTACGTCGCACTTTCGGGCAACTTGAAGAAGTGACCCCAATGCCCAATCTTATTGATGTTCAGCGTTCCAGCTACGATACCTTCTTGCAGATGGATGTGGCCGCGCATGAGCGTGCTGGTCTTGGTTTGCAGGAAACGTTCAAATCGGTCTTTCCGATCGAGGATTTTGCGGGACGGTCAATTCTTGAATTCGTGTCCTATGATCTTGAGACCCCAAAATATGATGTCGAAGAATGTCAGCAGCGCGGTTTGACCTATGCGTCGCCGCTGCGCGTCACGCTTCGCCTTGTTGTTTGGGAAGAAAATGAGGATACCGGTTCGCGGTCTATTCGCGATATTAAGGAACAGGATGTCTATATGGGCGATATGCCTTTGATGACATCGAATGGTACCTTCATCGTGAATGGCACCGAGCGCGTTATTGTTTCGCAGATGCACCGTTCACCCGGTGTGTTTTTCGACCATGACCGTGGCAAAACCCATGCATCGGGCAAATTGCTGTTCGCTGCCCGCGTTATTCCTTACCGCGGTTCTTGGCTGGATTTTGAATTTGACGCCAAAGACATCTTGAATGTGCGCATTGACCGCAAGCGCAAGCTGCCAGCAACAACTTTCATGATGGCACTTCCGGATGATGAGTCGCTTGCCTATCTTGACGGTTGTGCAGAAAGCGGCGATGCCGTTGACGCCAGCAAGATTGTTGGTATGAGCCGTGAAGAAATTCTTGGCCATTTCTACAAATCAGTGACCTATCGTCGTCAGGGTGATGGCTGGGCCTATGATTTTGATGTCGATTCACTGAAAGGCAGCAAGCTGATCCGTGATTTGGTTGATGCGAAAACCAAAAAAGTCATTGCCAGCGCTGGTACAAAAATGACCCCGCGGTCGCTGAATAAGTTGGCTGAAGCTGGTGTGAAGGCGGTTCTTGTTGGCGATTCTGATCTTCTCGGCCGGTTTGCCGCTGAAGATGTTGTTAATATGACCACCGGCGAAGTATTTGCCGAAGCTGGTGATGAGATCACCGAAGATCTGTTGGCTAAGTTCGAGGCGAATGGCACCAAAGAAATCAGCATTCTGTTCATCGATAATGTGAATTTCGGCCCGCATCTGCGCAATACACTTGCTGCTGACCGCAATACATGCCGCGAAGAGGCGCTGGTTGATATCTACCGTGTCATGCGCCCTGGTGAGCCGCCAACATTGGAAAGCTCGCACGGCCTGTTCCAGAGCCTGTTCTTTAATTCTGACCGTTATGATTTGTCATCGGTTGGCCGCGTCAAGATGAACTCACGTCTTGAAATGGAAACTGATGATAACCTTCGTGTTCTGCGCAAGCAGGATGTGATGGCCATTTTGAAAGTGCTTGTCAGTTTGAAAGACGGTCAAGGCGACATTGATGATATTGACCATCTTGGCAACCGCCGCGTGCGTTCGGTTGGTGAATTGATGGAAAACCAGTATCGCATTGGCTTGCTTCGTATGGAGCGGGCAATTCGCGAACGTATGGGATCAGTCGAGATCGACACGGTTATGCCTGCCGATCTGATCAATGCCAAGCCGGCTGCGGCTGCGGTTCGTGAGTTTTTTGGCTCATCACAACTGTCTCAATTTATGGATCAGACCAATCCTTTGTCTGAAATTACCCATAAGCGCCGTGTTTCAGCCCTAGGGCCGGGCGGTTTGACCCGTGAACGTGCGGGCTTTGAGGTGCGCGATGTGCATCCGACCCATTATGGTCGTATTTGCCCGATTGAAACCCCGGAAGGCCCGAATATTGGTTTGATCAACTCATTGGCAACCTTTGCCAAGATCAACCGCTATGGCTTTATCGAAACTCCTTATCGCAAGGTTGTTGATGGCAAGGTTACTGCCGAAGTACGTTATATTTCGGCGATGGAAGAAGGCCGCTATACCATTGCTCAGGCAAATGCCGAATTGGATAGTGACAATAAATTTGTTGGTGAATTGATCCCCGTTCGCCGGTCAGGTGACATTGGTCTTGCCCGTCCAACCGACATTGAATTGATGGATGTGTCGCCAAAACAGTTGGTTTCAGTTGCTGCCGCCTTGATCCCGTTCCTAGAAAATGACGATGCGAACCGCGCCCTGATGGGATCGAACATGCAGCGTCAGGCGGTTCCGCTTTTGCGGGCCGAGGCACCAATCGTTGGGACAGGCATGGAAGCGCGTGTTGCACGTGATTCAGGCGTAACAATCGTTGCGCGGCGTGCCGGTGTGATTGATCAGGTTGACGCAACCCGCGTTGTGGTTCGCGCCAGTGAAGATACCGAAGGCAACGTCTCGCCAGTCGATATCTACAGCCTGCTGAAATTCCAGCGTTCAAACCAGAATACAACGGTAAATCAGCGCCCGCTTGTCAAAGTAGGTGATACGGTTCGTCGCGGTGATATCATTGCCGACGGCCCATCAACCGAAGATGGTGAATTGGCGCTTGGTCGTAACGTTCTCGTGGCCTTCATGCCATGGAATGGTTACAACTTTGAGGATTCAATCCTGATTTCTGAGCGTATCGTTCGTGATGACGTCTTTACCTCGATCCATATCGAGGAATATGAGGTCATGGCGCGTGATACCAAGCTTGGTCAGGAAGAAATCACCCGCGATATACCGAATGTTGGTGAAGAAGCCCTGAAAAATCTGGATGAGGCCGGTATCGTTTATGTCGGTGCCGAAGTTGGCCCGGGCGATATTCTCGTTGGTAAAGTCACGCCAAAGGGCGAGTCACCAATGACACCGGAAGAAAAGCTGCTTCGTGCCATCTTTGGTGAAAAAGCATCTGACGTCCGTGACACATCACTCAAACTGCCACCAGGCGGGTCGGGCACCATTGTTGAGGTTCGGGTCTTCTCGCGCCGCGGCGTTGAAAAAGACGAGCGCGCCTTGGCCATTGATCGCGCTGAGATTGACCGTCTTGGAAAAGACCGTGATGACGAGCGGGCGATCCTAGAACGTGGTTTCCAGGGCCGGATGAGCGAGCTTTTTGACGGGCAAACTCTTGCCAGCGGCCCAAAAGGCATGAAAGCCGGAACCAAGCTAAGCCAAGAGATTCTTGACGAACTGCCAAAATCACAATGGCAGCAGATCGCCGTCAAGGATGATGCGGTTCAAAAGCTGGTTGAAGCGCAGATTGCCAACTTTGAAACCGCCGTTGCGGCATTGCAGGCTCGCTTTACCGATAAGGTAGACAAGCTGCAGGGCGGAGATGAATTGCTGCCTGGCGTTATGAAGATGGTTAAAGTCTTTGTTGCGATTAAGCGTAAGCTTCAGCCCGGTGATAAAATGGCTGGTCGTCATGGTAACAAGGGTGTGATTTCACGCATCGTGCCGATGGAAGATATGCCATATCTCGATGATGGAACGCCTGTTGATATCGTGTTGAACCCGCTTGGCGTGCCATCTCGAATGAACGTCGGACAGATTCTCGAAACGCATCTTGGCTGGGCTGCGCGTGGTCTTGGCAAACAGGTTGGTGCCGCCGCCGAAGCGGCACGCGCCAATCTCGATACCAAACCAATCCGCAAAATGCTGGCCGATATCTACAGCAAAGAACAATATGATGCTGAATTGGCTGTGATGGATGACGATCAGATCATTGAACAGGCAGGCATTCTGGCGCGTGGCGTTCCAATGGGCACCCCCGTGTTTGACGGTGCGCGTGAAGCTGATGTGATTTCGCTTCTTGGCATGGCAGGTCTTAGCCATACCGGACAGGAATGGTTGACCGATGGCCGTACTGGTGAGGTCTTCGACCGTCAGGTGACTGTTGGCTACATCTATATGTTAAAGCTGCATCACCTTGTCGATGACAAGATCCATGCACGTTCGATTGGCCCATATTCGCTTGTCACCCAGCAGCCGCTCGGTGGTAAGGCGCAATTCGGAGGCCAGCGCTTTGGTGAGATGGAAGTTTGGGCGCTTGAAGCCTATGGCGCCGCCTACACCTTGCAAGAAATGCTTACTGTCAAATCGGATGATGTTTCAGGCCGTACCAAGGTTTATGAAGCGATTGTTCGCGGCGATGATGATTTTGAGTCCGGCATTCCGGAATCCTTCAATGTTCTTGTCAAAGAGCTTCGCTCGCTTGGCTTGAATGTGGATCTCCATGAGGCTGAATATTAAACCGGCATCTGACCCGCCTTGTTATCAGGGCTGGTCTGGCTGACCTAACCGCAATTGACTCACACGACACCAACTAATGTTGGGGAGATAAATAGATGAATGATTTGATGAACCCTTTCGGGCAGTCCCAAGGCCCACAAAGCTTTGACAAGATCAGAATCTCAATCGCCGCACCTGAGCGCATCCGTTCATGGTCATTTGGTGAGATTAAAAAGCCCGAAACCATCAATTATCGTACCTTTAAGCCAGAAAAAGACGGTCTGTTCTGCGCCCGCATCTTTGGCCCTGTCCGCGATTACGAATGTTTGTGCGGCAAATATAAGCGGATGAAGTATCGCGGTATTATCTGCGAGAAATGCGGCGTTGAAGTTACCTTGTCAAAGGTCCGGCGCGAGCGCATGGGTCATATCGAATTGGCCGCGCCTGTCGCCCATATCTGGTTCTTGAAATCATTGCCTAGCCGCATTGGTTTGCTTGTCGATATGACGCTAAAGGATCTTGAGCGGGTTCTGTATTTCGAAAATTTTGTGGTCATCGAACCTGGCATGACATCACTGGTAAAAGGCCAGCTTTTGTCTGAAGAAGAATTCTATGATGCGCAGGACGAGCATGGCGATGACGCTTTTGAAGCCAGCATTGGTGCCGAAGCAATCAAGAAAATTCTTGAAGAGCTTGATCTCGATGCCGAGCGCGTCAAAATTCGTACCGACCTTGCCGAAACCGGTTCTGAAGCCAAGCGTAAAAAGCTGGTCAAGCGTCTAAAGCTTGTTGATGCGTTTCGTGATTCAGGCTGTCGTCCCGAGTGGATGATTATGGATGTTGTTCCGGTGATCCCGCCCGAGCTGCGCCCATTGGTGCCGCTTGATGGTGGCCGTTTTGCGACGTCTGATCTGAACGATCTCTATCGCCGGGTGATTAACCGGAATAACCGTCTAAAGCGACTGATCGAGCTTCGCGCACCTGATATCATCGTTCGTAACGAAAAGCGGATGCTGCAGGAATCAGTTGATGCGCTGTTTGACAATGGCCGTCGCGGCCGCGTGATCAGCGGTGTCAACAAGCGTCCGCTGAAATCACTGTCTGACATGCTAAAAGGCAAACAGGGCCGTTTCCGGCAAAACCTGCTTGGTAAACGCGTTGATTACTCGGGTCGTTCGGTCATCGTTGTTGGCCCAGAGCTAAAGCTGCACCAGTGTGGTTTGCCAAAGAAAATGGCGCTTGAGCTGTTCAAGCCGTTTATCTATTCAAAGCTTGAATTATATTCGCTTGCCAGCACAGTCAAAATGGCCAAACGGATGGTCGAAAAGGAACGTCCTGAGGTATGGGATATTCTTGAAGAAGTCATTCGTGAACATCCGGTCATGCTGAACCGTGCGCCAACCTTGCACCGTCTTGGCATTCAGGCCTTTGAGCCGGTTCTTGTCGAAGGCAAGGCAATCCAGCTTCACCCGCTTGTTTGTACCGCGTTTAACGCTGACTTTGACGGCGACCAGATGGCGGTTCATGTGCCATTGTCGCTTGAGGCTCAGCTTGAAGCCCGCGTGCTGATGATGTCGACAAACAACATCCTAAGCCCGGCGAACGGCAAGCCAATTATTGTGCCGTCGCAGGATATCATTCTTGGCCTTTATTACATGTCGATGGAACGCGATAATGAAAAGGGCGAGGGCATGATGTTCTCGAATGTTCAGGAAATCTTGCTTGCGCTTGGCAATGGCTCGGTAAGCCTGCACGCCAAGGTTAAAGCGCGTGTTCCAACCCGCGATAGCGAAGATGGAACGCGTGTTTTGAAAGTAATCGAAACAACACCGGGCCGCGCGCAGCTGGCTGACTTATTGCCTGACAACCCGGCCTGTTCGTTTGAACTGGTGAACAAGTTGATGACCAAAAAAGAGGTCAGCGACGTGATCGATCATGTCTATCGTCATTGTGGTCAGAAAGACACGGTGATTTTCTGTGACCGTCTGATGGGTCTTGGCTTTGGTCAGGCTTGTGACGCTGGAATTTCATTCGGTATTGCCGATCTGACGACACCGGAATTGAAAGAAAAATACGTTTCTGAAGCTGAAACCGAAGTCAAAACCTTCGAGCAGCAATATCTCGACGGTCTGATTACACAAGGCGAGAAATACAACAAGGTGGTCGATGTCTGGTCACGTTGTTCAGATCTTGTTGCTGATGAGATGATGAAGGGCATTTCCACAACCAAGGATGGCGAGCCAATCAACTCGGTTTGGATGATGGCGCATTCAGGTGCCCGTGGTTCAGCTGCACAGATCAAACAGCTTGCTGGTATGCGTGGCCTTATGGCAAAGCCGTCTGGCGAGATTATTGAAACGCCAATCATTTCGTCCTTTAAAGAAGGTCTGAATGTTCTGGAATATTTCAACTCGACACATGGTGCGCGTAAAGGTCTTGCCGATACAGCCCTGAAAACAGCCAATTCGGGTTATCTGACCCGTCGTCTCGTCGATGTTGCGCAGGATTGTATTGTTCATGAGGTTGATTGCGGCACGAATAAAGGCCTGACCATCCGCCCTGTCATGAATGGTAGTGATGTTGTTGATCCGCTTTATGACCGTATCTTGGGTCGCGTTCTTGCCGAAGATCTGGTTGATCTGAAGACGGGGAATGTTCTTGTCGCAGCTGGCCAGATGGTCACTGAAGAACATGCCGAAGCAATCGGA
This sequence comes from Alphaproteobacteria bacterium UBA3439, assembly GCA_002378605.1. Taxonomy (GTDB): domain Bacteria; phylum Pseudomonadota; class Alphaproteobacteria; order Puniceispirillales; family Puniceispirillaceae; genus UBA3439. Next base: position 4,969 of record DFSK01000152.1, on the reverse strand, counting down.
TCATCAGGTGTTGATCAGTCATTGATCCGCTCGGCACTGCTGTGTGAAGCGGAAAAGGGCATTTGCGGCAATTGCTATGGTCGTGACCTTGCCCGCGGTACCGAAGTCAATATCGGCGAAGCGGTTGGTGTTATTGCGGCCCAGTCAATTGGCGAGCCGGGAACACAGTTGACAATGCGTACCTTCCACGTTGGTGGTGCTGCGCAGCGTGGTGCCGAACAATCAAATATTGAAGCCAATATCGGTGGTGTTGTGAAGCTTGAAGATGCATCACTTGTTGTCGATAAAACGGGCAGCAATATTGTGATGAGCCGTAATACTGAATTGCTGATTCTTGATGAGCAAGAGCGTGAGCGGTCACGCTTCCGTCTGCCTTATGGTGGTAAATTGCTGGTCAAAGATGGGCAGGAAGTTGCAGCAGGTGCCATTTTGATTGAATGGGATCCATACACCATGCCAATCATTACCGAAATGAACGGTGTTGCTAATTTCGTCGATCTGACCGAAGGCGTGTCGGTTCGTGAAATCACCGATGACGCAACCGGTATTTCAAGCCATGAAGTGGTGGATTGGAAACAGGCTGCTGGCGGTGCTAACCTTCGTCCGCGCATTACCCTTCGTGATGATAAGGGTGAGGTGTTGACCCTGACAAACGGTCTTGAGGCACGTTACTTCTTGTCAGCTGGTTCGATTCTCTCGGTTGAGAATGGTGCCAAGGTACAAGCGGGTGATGTTTTGGCGCGTATCCCGCGCGAATCATCAAAGACGCGTGATATTACCGGTGGTCTTCCCCGGGTTGCTGAATTGTTTGAAGCACGTCGTCCGAAGGATTTTGCTGTCATTTCTGAAGGCGAAGGTCGGGTCGAGTTTGGGAATGACTATAAAGCCAAGCGCCGGATTCGGGTTGTGCCATTGGATGGTGATCTTGATGCGGTTGAATATCTGCTGCCAAAGGGCCGTCCGCTTGCCGTCAATGAGGGTGACGTTGTTCGTAAGGGTGATCTGCTTCTAGATGGTAGCCCCGTGCCACATGACATTCTCAGCATTCTAGGCGTCGAGGCGCTTGCTGAATATCTGGTCAAAGAAATTCAGGATGTGTACCGGTTGCAGGGTGTGAAGATCAACGACAAGCATATTGAAGTGATCGTCCGCCAGATGTTGCAGAAGGTAGAGGTTGAAGACGCTGCTGATAGCACCTTCTTGAATGGTGAGCAGGTTGATCGTGAAGAGTTTGCCCGTGCCAATACAGCTCTTGAAGCTGAGGGTCTGCGGCCGGCTACAGCGCATCCAGTCCTGCTTGGCATCACCAAGGCATCGTTGCAGACAAATAGCTTTATCTCAGCTGCATCTTTCCAAGAGACAACAAGGGTTCTAACTGAGGCTGCGGTGAGCGGCAAAGAAGACACGCTTGATGGTTTGAAGGAAAATGTGATTGTTGGTCGCCTGATTCCCGCGGGAACCGGGTCGGTCATGAATCGGCTTCGTCGGATCGCCGCAGATCGCGATAAATCGATCATGGCACAGCGTGCAGCTGCCGCGCCGGCACTTGCAGTGACCGAATCCGATGCAGAATCAGCCGAAATCGAGGCAAATATATAAGAATTCGCCGCCAGATACGGTGAATCTGGCGGCGAATGAAAAAAAATGCGGATAACCGAGGGGAAGGCGTAAAAACCGCTTGACCGTTCGCCCTGCAAAAAATAGTATCCGGCAACCTTTTGGACTTAGGTGGTGGATCACCCTGCTGCAAAACAGTGGTCGATCCAGACGCTAGGTCAGAATATTAGGTGTCGAAAATGAGGCTCCGCCAGCGGAGAAGGATGGGTGTTCTGCTCATATCTAATTAGAGCAGAACCGCCCTGTTGCACGTTTTGTGCGTTTAGGTCGAGAAAAAAGGGGCAGGAATGCCAACGATTAACCAGTTGATCCGTCACGGGCGCAAGCGTCCGGTAGCACGTACCAAAGTTCCGGCTATGGAAGCATGTCCACAAAAGCGTGGCGTATGCACCAGAGTGTACACAACAACACCGAAGAAGCCGAACTCGGCGCTTCGTAAGGTCGCCCGTGTGCGTCTTACCAATGGGTTTGAAGTCTCCAGCTATATCCCTGGTGAAGGGCATAATCTGCAGGAACACTCAGTGGTGATGATTCGCGGCGGTCGTGTAAAAGACCTTCCGGGTGTGCGTTACCACATCATTCGCGGTACTTTGGACACACAGGGCGTCGGTGATCGTCGCCAGCGTCGTTCGAAATATGGCGCCAAGCGTCCTAAGTAAGAAGAGGCAGATATGTCACGTCGTCATAGAGCAGTAAAACGCCCAGTTCTTCCTGATGCGAAGTTCAAGGACACTGTTGTTTCAAAATTCATGTCTTGCCTGATGTTTGATGGCAAGCGTTCAGTGGCTGAAAAGATCGTTTACGGTGCGTTTGACCGTATTCAGGAAAAGTCAGGCAATGAGCCAGTTAAAATCTTTCACGATGCGCTTGAAAATGTGCGCCCTAATCTTGAGGTTCGCTCGCGGCGTGTTGGTGGGGCAACCTATCAGGTGCCGGTCGAAGTTCGCTCTGAGCGGGCACAGGCTCTTGCAATCCGCTGGTTGATTGACAGTTCGCGCAAACGCGGTGAGACCACAATGGTTGACCGTCTATCAGGCGAGTTGATGGATGCGGCCAATAATCGTGGCAACGCGGTTAAAAAACGTGAAGACACCCATAAAATGGCCGAGGCAAATCGGGCTTTCTCACATTACCGCTGGTAATTGAGTTAGTAGGAGCTAGATCATGGCACGCGAATATACTTTAGATCGTTATCGCAATTTCGGCATCATGGCGCATATTGATGCTGGCAAGACCACTGCGACTGAGCGGATTCTTTATTACACAGGCCGGTCGCACAAGATCGGTGAAGTGCATGACGGCAATGCGACCATGGATTGGATGGAGCAAGAGCAAGAGCGTGGAATTACCATTACCTCTGCTGCGACAACCTGTTTCTGGTACCGCACCGAAAACGGCACCGATCCATCGGGTGAGCATGGTGATGATCCTGAGGCGGCAAAATTCCGCTTTAACATCATCGACACACCAGGCCACGTTGACTTTACGATTGAAGTTGAGCGCTCACTGGCGGTTCTTGATGGCGCCGTTTGCGTTCTTGATGCGAATGCCGGTGTCGAGCCACAAACAGAGACAGTCTGGCGTCAGGCTGACCGGTACAAGGTTCCGCGGATCGTTTTCGTCAATAAAATGGACAAGATCGGCGCTGATTTCTTTAACTGTGTCAACATGATCAAAGACCGTACTGGCGCGCAGCCTTTGCCTGTGCATTTGCCAATCGGCGCTGAGAATGAATTCGCTGGTCTTATCAACCTTGTGACGATGCAGGAATGGGTTTGGGATTCGGAAGATCTGGGCGCGACTTGGCGTTTGAATGATATCCGTCCAGAGCTTGCCGACAAAGCCGCTGAAATGCGCGCCGAGTTGATCGAGTTGATCGTCGAGCAGGACGATGACGTCATGGAGAAGTTTCTTGACGGCGAAGAGCCAGATGTCGAGACAATCCAGCGTTTGATCCGTAAAGGCACATTGAACATGTCTTTTGTTCCGGTCTTGTGTGGATCGGCTTTCAAAAACAAGGGTGTCCAGCCTTTGCTGAACGGCGTTATCGATTATTTGCCTGGCCCATTGGACGTTGCTGCCTACACTGGCTTTTCGCCAGATGATGCAACTGAGACTCGGAACATTGAGCGGCGTGCAAACGACGCCGAGCCGTTCTCTGGCCTTGCTTTTAAGATCATGAATGACCCATTCGTCGGTTCATTGACCTTTGTTCGTATCTATTCGGGCGTTTTGAAAAAAGGCGACAGCCTGCTCAATTCTACAAAAGGCAAGCGCGAGCGCGTTGGCCGGATGATGATGATGCACTCAAACAACCGGGAAGAAATCGAAGAAGCGTTTGCAGGGGACATTGTCGCGCTTGCTGGCATGAAAGATAGCACCACAGGTAACACTTTGTGCGATCCGCTAAAGCCAGTTGTTCTTGAGACAATGACATTCCCTGATCCGGTTATCGAAATCGCGATTGAGCCTAAGACAAAGAATGACCAAGAGAAAATGGGTGCAGGCCTAGCGCGTCTAGCTGCTGAAGATCCATCTTTCCAGGTTAGCACTGACTTTGAATCAGGCCAGACGATTATGCGCGGTATGGGCGAATTGCACCTTGATATCTTGGTCGATCGTCTAAAGCGTGAATTTAAGGTCGAAGCCAATATTGGTGCGCCGCAGGTTGCTTATCGCGAGACCATCACCAAAGAAGTCGAAGTTGATTACACCCACAAGAAGCAATCTGGTGGTTCGGGTCAGTTCGCACGGGTTAAAATCCGGTTTGCGCCTCTGGCTGATGGCGGTTTCCAGTTCAGCAATTCAGTTGTTGGCGGATCCGTTCCCAAGGAATATGTACCGGGTGTTGAAAAAGGCATTAATCAGGCAAAGGATACAGGCACAATCGCCGGTTTCCCTGTGATCGACTTTGAAGCCGAGCTTATTGACGGCGCAAGCCATGACGTTGACTCTTCAGTTCTGGCCTTTGAGATTGCGGGTCGTGCTGCTTTCCGCGAAGCCATGAACAAGGCAAGCCCGAAATTGCTGGAGCCTGTCATGAAGGTCGAGGTTTTGACCCCTGAAGAATATATGGGCGATATCATTGGTGACCTGAACAGCCGTCGCGGCAATGTCGGTGGCATGAACCAGCGTGGCAATGCGCGCGCAATTGATGCGATGGTGCCGCTTGCCAATATGTTTGGCTATATCAACACTTTGCGCTCAATGAGCCAGGGTCGCGCCCAGTATTCAATGACTTTTGACCATTACGAACAAGTGCCTCAAGCGGTTGCGGATGAAGTCCGCGCCAAGATGGCCTAACCGAACCAAAGAGCAGGAGAGCAGATAAGATGTCCAAGGAAAAGTTTGA
>DFSK01000123.1:592-3441 GCA_002378605.1 Alphaproteobacteria bacterium UBA3439 | reverse complement strand
GGCAATATTTCGGTTTATGCGCGTGGACGTGATTATCACGATCTGGTTAAGGGCAAATTAAAACAATTGGCAGGCCAATTCGCGGCGCAGACCGGCCATGCGGTAAAAGTGTTTGTTGATACGGCGCCATTGATGGAAAAGCCATTGGCGCAAACCGCAGGAATTGGCTGGCAGGGAAAACATACTAATCTTGTCTCGCGCAAGGCCGGATCATGGCTGTTTTTAGGGGTGATCCTGACCGACGCTATTTTGCCTTTTGATGCGCCTGAAACCGATCATTGCGGTGGCTGTCGTCAATGTCTCGATATCTGCCCAACCAATGCGTTTCCTGCCCCTTACCGGCTTGATGCGCGGCGATGTATTTCCTATCTGACAATCGAGCATAAGGGGATCATTGATCGAAGCTTTCGTCACGCGATCGGTAATCGCATTTTTGGCTGTGATGATTGTTTGGCAATCTGCCCGTGGAATAAATTCGCCAGCCGTGCCAAAGAACAAAAGCTGGCCGCAAAAGCCGGAACTGATTTGCCGCCGCTTGCTGATTTGCTGAATCTTGATGATGCTGGATTTCGCCAGTTTTTTGCCGGTACGCCGGTGCGCCGCGCAGGCTATGAACGGTTTTTGCGAAATGTGCTTATTGCGGCTGGCAATAGCGGCGATGCTGGTTTGATGCCTTTGGTCATGCCATTTTTGGATCATTCGTCCGCTTTGCTGCGTGCGATGGCCGTTTGGACGCTTCGCCAGTTGACCAATGATGATATCTGGCAGGGGTTACGCGATTCATATTTGCCCGATGAACGCAATGAATCGGTGCGCCACGAATGGCAAGATAACTAGCCCCATTCTGCGCATCGCCCAATGATTTCCCATAAAAAAACAGCGGCTTTGGGGAGAAACCGCTGTTTAACTGTTTGATTTTGATGCTGATTAGCCGTTGTGATAGCCGCGCTCGCCATGCTGGCTAAGATCGAGGCCTTCGATCTCGTCCTGCTGGTCAACGCGAAGCCCAATAACGACGCCGATGATTTTCAAAATCACATAGCTGGCAATACCCGTCCACAGAACGGTAATGGCAACAGATGACAATTGAACCATAAACTGACTTCCCGCCGTTACGCCATCGGCAAGCCCAAGCCCGCCAAAGGCTGGCAGCGCCAAATAGGCAACAAGCAAGCTGCCAAGAATGCCGCCAACACCATGAACGGCAAACACATCCAGTGAATCATCGATTTTCAGCCGCACCCGGATCAGATCAACGGCAATGTAACAGGCAACGCCGCCCGCAAGGCCAAGGATCAGACCGCCAGGAATACCGATAAAGCCCGATGCCGGCGTTACGGTTGCCAAACCTGCAACCATGCCGGTTACAATACCAACAAGCGATGGCCGACCAAAACGGAACCATTCGATAAACATCCAGACAAGTGAGGCCGTTGCCGCGGCGATATGCGTTACCAAAAGCGCCATGCCTGCGCTGTTGCCAGCACCCAAAGCCGAACCACCATTAAAGCCAAACCAGCCGATCCAAAGCATGCTGGCACCAATCATTGTCAGAACCGGGCTATGCGGTGGTTGTATCGAGGTCGGAAAGCCGCGACGTTTGCCAACAACAAGCGCGCAAACCAAAGCAGCCGTACCGGCAGTTGCGTGAACGACAATGCCGCCAGCAAAATCAAGAACGCCCCATTCGGCCATGATGCCGCCGCCCCAGACCCAATGCGTAACAGGTGCATAAACAACCAAAAGCCAGATTGCCGAAAACAGCAACAATGCGGCAAATTTCATCCGCTCGACATAGGCGCCAATGATCAGCGCAGGCGTGATGATCGCAAAGGTCATCTGGAATGCCGCAAAGACGGATTCGGGTATCGTACCGCTTGCTGAGTCGAGTGTTATATTGCTCATAAAGGCATTGGCAAGATCGCCAACCCACGCACCATCACCTGAAAAGGCGAGCGAATAACCTGCAATCACCCATAAAATCGACATGAGGGCAGCGATGGCAAAATGATGCATCAAAACCGAAACAATGTTTTTAGACTGGACAAGGCCAGCATAAAAAAGTGCCAGACCGGGCAGGGTCATGAATAAAACCAACGCGGTTGCGGTCAATATCCATGCGGTGTCGCCGCTGTCAATGGCGCTGTCAGCCGCGAAAACAGGACTGGCAACAAGGCTGGCGGCAATAAAGCCGGTGCCAAGCCGCTTGATGACCGAAAAAGGAAACTGCATCACTGATACTCCATAACTTAAGGACACGCGCCAGATTCTGGCGCATGATTATCGGCGCAGTCTGGTCATCGCCGGTGCCAAATCAAGAAAAATGCCGTAAATTTAATCACCGATTGCTGTTTTGGTAAAATTTGAGGCAGGTTTCGCGTTCAATGCCTAAAAATTAATCATTTCTTCATATATTGTAGCGTTCACAGGCACATGAATATTGTCGGAATTGGCGTGTGATCAAGGTTGCAAGCTGGGGCATTTTCCCCCTAGGCTTGGATCAGCAAAAGGAAAGGCCGGTGATGATCATTGGCATCGAATGGCGATGAGGGGGGATACATCATGGCCCGCGTTCGTGATATTAGCATTGATGAAGTGCCCGAAGATGCCAAGCCGGTTTATCAGCGATTTGCCGATGAATATGGGCCGTTTTTAAATCAGGTGAAAATATTTGCTCACCGGCCGATTGCGCTTCGCCATCTGATGGGCATGCTTCTTGAAATGGCCGACAACCCCATTCTTGACAAGCGCCATCTTGAAATTGCCATTGTTACCGTATCGGCAATCAATCGTTGTGATTATTGTGTTGCCCATCATGGCCCGCGTTTGTTGGATTTTGGATTGCCACG
>DFSK01000123.1:0-271 GCA_002378605.1 Alphaproteobacteria bacterium UBA3439 | reverse complement strand
ATGGTTCGCGATTATGCGGCGCAGGTGACGCGCGATCATAACCGCGTTGGTGATCGCCAGTTTGACGGGCTGCGTGCGCATTTCAGCGAAACCCAGATTGTCGAGCTGACGCTACGCATCACCCTTTGCACCTTTTTCAATAAATTCAATGATGTGATGATGCTTGAAATGGAGGATGAGGCCGCCATTTTTCACCATGAAACGGCAAAGCCTGCCGAACATAAGCCAATCCCATCCAAAGGGAAATAATGTGTAGTTGGAGCGGCGTGCG
>DFSK01000121.1 GCA_002378605.1 Alphaproteobacteria bacterium UBA3439 | reverse complement strand
TGCATCGCATATTCATGGCTGTATGTTTCGACGGCTTTTGCCGCGGTATAGGCGGTATCAACATGATCGGTAAAACGGCGCGGATCAACAGCCCAACTGTCACTCTCAGCTTCGCCTTCAATGATGATTTCAGCAAGCAGCTTGCCAGCGCCACCCGCCTGAACAATGCCAAAGGTAAAGACACAAGCCTCAAACGCATTTGGCACACCAGGCATCGGCCCAAGCAGCGGCAACCCATCGGGCGTATAGGGAATCGGGCCATTGACCACGCGCGTAATACCGGCCGTGCCAAGAATTGGCACCCTTGCGCACGCATCTTCAATATACCATTCCAGCCGTTCCAAATCGTCATTATAAAGTTGGAACGAAAAATCATCCGGCATCGGGTCATCAGACGACAACCAATGCGCCCGACAGTTTTTTTCATAAGGGCCAAGGAGCAACCCATCTTTTTCCTGGCGCAAATAATAAGAGCTATCAGGATCACGAAGCAACGGAAGCTTTTCATCGCGCGCGGTCAATTCGGCGATTGGCTCGGTAATCAAATATTGATGCGCCAATGACACGCAAGGCACGTCACGGCCAAACATCTTGCCAAGCTCGCCAGCCCGATAGCCAGCTGCATTGACCACATATTCAGCCCTGATTTCGCCATTTGGCGTGGTTATTTTCCATTCATCATCATTCCATTCAACCGCCGTCACCGGACAAAAGCGAATAACCTTTGCCCCGAGATCGCGCGCACCTTTGGCCAAGGCTTGGGTCAATTGCGCCGGATCAATATCACCATCCAACGGATCAAACTGACCACCATAAAGATCATGCGTTTCCAAAAATGGATAGATTGCCTGCATGTCGCTATTCGACATTTCCTCAAATTCAACACCCATATGCCGACCCATTGCCTGCACATGCCTGAATTCTTCCATGCGCTGGCGGCTATGCGCCAAACGGATGGCGCCGGTCACATGATAATTCATAGGATAATCAACAAGATCACCAAGCTTGCGATATAGCTCGGTCGAATAGGACTGCATTTTCATCATTGTCCATGAGCCGACAAAATTTGGGCAATTGCCAGCCGCATGCCATGTTGATCCTGATGTCAGCTCGTTCTTTTCCAGCAAAACACAATCGGTCCATCCCATTTCGGCAAGATGGTATAAAACCGAACAACCAACAGCCCCCCCACCAATCACCACCACACGCGCTGATGCGGGCAGTTTGGCTGATGCCTGTAATTCCGTGTCATTTGCAGCGGCTGTTTGATTTGTCATATCAAAGTCTCTTTCCAAAGGTTCAACCAAAATTTGTGGCCTTCTTTTTCATTTCGCCCGCAGTTTTAATAAACTGGCGGCGCAATAACCCATATCAAGACCGCATTGGTCTTGCCCTCATTAATCCATGTGATTTCTTCACCGGCAAAATGGAAACTATCCCCCGGATAAAGCTCGAAACGAACGCCATCAATAAACAGCACCAGACTGCCTTCAAGCACATAGCCTGCCTCTTCGGTTGGGCGCACAAAAGATTCGGGGCACGCCGCCCCTGGCGCAAATACCGAATGGACAATTTCAAAAGCACCGCCCAAATCAGGCGATAACAGGCTTTCCGCCAGTCCTTTTGGCGCATCACTCATGATACGCCGCGAGCCGGCCCGAACAATATAGGCGGCCTCATCACTTACAGCGGCATCGGTAAAGAAAAAGCTGACCGGCAGCGAAAACAGGCCGGCGATTTTACGAATATCGTCAAGCGCAGGTTCAGACACATTGCGTTCAACCTGCGATAGCCAGCCAACCGAACGGTCAAGCTGTTCGGCAAGATCATTTAATGTCCAGTTGCGCGACCGACGCAATGCCCGAATATCACTGCCAATCTTGCCACTTGAACGTAACGGCGCTTTTTGCGGTGTCTTTTGCCGCATCGCCGCCTTATCACTATTTGTTAGATCAATCAGCATCATGTCCCCTTATTCGTCCAAAATACCTTGAACAGAGAAAATGAAATTTTCAATGATTTTTTCATCACCGCATAATTATTTATGATTTTTTCACAAATAAAGACCAAATACGGCCAACCGCTGGCGCGGGCTAGCCGGGTTTTTGATAGCCATCGGGCAACAGGTTACATGCGCTGTCACGCGGTCTTTATGTTTTTAAAATTTTGCTGATTTTAACCCGACAATATAGCGGTGATCTGGCCGCCATCTCGCGGTTTTTTAACGGTCAGATGGCTTGTCGGCCGAATCCTGGTCGGCGACAAACATGTCCTGTCCAGTTGCGCCAGTCATCCAGATAAGCGCGATAAAGGCCCCTTTGGCGCGGGGCAAAACAAAATAAACCCCTACAAGCGTTACCAGCGTCAGAATGGCAATGGCAAGCCATGGCGAAATTGTTGCATCGCGGCCAAGCATAATCATCAATGGCACAACCGCATGGCCAACAACCAAAAGCGTTAACCAAGCTGGCCCATCATCAGCGCTTATATGGCTAAAATCTTCACCGCAATGCGAACAGCAAGGCTGTGGCTTTAAATAGCCCGTCAAAAGCGGCCCAACACCACATTGCGGGCAATGTTTCAAGATCCCGCGCCACAAAAGCGCAAAGGAAAATTGACGCGCCGCAACGGCTGTGTCGGCGTGACGATTTTCGCCGTGGCGATCAAGGCGGCGAGATGCTGGTAGTTTTGTTGGTTTCATGCTTTGTTATGTAGCATGCAGCGTTAAAAAATGAAATGCGACAGACGCGCACGCCCCGCATATGGAAATGAACGCCGTACAAATCGTGATAGGGCTATATGCTGCCCCCTCAAGCGCCACGAATGCCCATATGCACCAATGATGAAAGAGACGAAAGATGAGCCGTTTTTTTGAGGAGCTGGATTACCAGCCAACCGCCATTGGCCCCATTTCATTGCGCCGACGCCGCGAATTGCGACTTGATGTTGATGTGTTGGAAATCCTGCTTGGTGACGAGCATCTGATGTCCGATCTTTTCACCACATCCGAGGTTGCGCTTGCTGAATGCGGGCTTGGCGCCATAACCGATGACAAGCCTTTGTCGGTGGTGGTTGGCGGGCTTGGCATGGGCTTTACCGCCGATGCCGCATTGAATGACACGCGCATTGAAAGCCTTGTTATTGTCGAAAAGCTGGCGCCGGTGATTGGCTGGCATGAAAGTGGCCTGATCCCGCTTGGCAAACGCTTAGGTGATGATCCGAAATGCCGGTTTGTTGAGGGTGATTTTTTTCAGATGGCGGCTAGCGATACCGGTTTTGACCCTGTTGAACCAGCGCGGAAGTTTGACGCCATTTTGCTTGATATAGACCATGCGCCTGATTTTCATCTTGCGCCTGCGCATGCCGGGTTTTACCAGCCCGACGGCTTGGCGAAATTGCAACAGCATCTGGTCGATGGTGGTATATTTGCGCTATGGTCAAACGACCCGCCCGATGCGGCATTTGCCGCAAGGCTGCAATCGGTGTTTCGCGTGGCAAATGCCGTTGAAGTGCCGTTTTACAACCCGCTTCAAGATCGCGATTTCATACAAAGCATCTATATTGCGCATCGCTAGATCGTGTGATTTATCCGGTCACGCACAATCAATACAAAGCGTGACCGCCGGATCAACCGCCAAACGGCCAGCAGCAATCTTGTCATCACATTCCAGGCAATAGCCATAACCAGCCGAATCAACCCGTCTTAGCGCCGCAGCCAATGCGGCAAGGCGTTGCTGGCGGCGTTCTTCGGTGGCAAGTTCCATTGATTGTTGCTGCATGGCATCCATGCGGGATAACCGGCCAACTGATTGTTGATCCAATGCAACCGGCGCACGGCTATCTTTTGCCGTTTCACTTAGATATTTCAATTGATCCATTTCACTGCGAATCATGGTCGCCAGATGATCAAGGTCATTATTTTCGTCGGTCATTACCTGCTCATTACTTATGGCCGCGCCTGACTATCGCCGATGGCTTGCCTTTCCTTGCTGATCTTGCTGACCTTGTTTGGCAACGGGCTTAGCGACGGGCATGGCCCTTGTCATAAAGGGTCAAACCGAAGCATAGTAATGGCGGCGTCCTTGTTATCAATCTCTCACCACAAATGCCAAAGGCCGGTCACATCATGTTCTGCTCCCATATAATCAAATCTGTTATGTTTAAATATGTTTGGCAAGTGGTGCAGCGTCATTTGGTGCAACGTGATTTCGCTGGCCAGATGATACGCCTTTGCATGATTGGCTTGGTTATTCTTGGCGGGCCAATACTCCCCGCAGCCGCAGCCCCATTGATCCAGAAAATTGGCGCACCATTATCACATCCGTGGGGCATGGATTTTCTGGATGAGCGGCATTTATTTGTGACCGAGCGCAGCGGCAATTTATATCTTGTCGATCTGTTTACCGGCACCCGAAACAGCATTGGCAATTTGCCGGCAATTGCGGCTGCGCAACAGGGCGGTTTGCTTGATGTTGCGGTTTTCGCCAACCAAGATAACCAAGACGAAAATGATGCCATTATCTATCTATGTTACAGCCTCAAAATTGGCAGCCAAACCGTCACTGCCATTGACCGCGCAGGATTTGATGGCACCAACCTGACCAACAGGCAAACAATTTTCCAAGCCAATAATCCGACAACGCGCGCCATCCATTATGGTTGCCGCCTTGTTCTTGATCAGACCTATCTATATGCCAGCCTCGGCGATCGCGGTGCGCGCCATGATGCGCAAGACCCATCACGTCATGCGGGGGCGATTATCCGACTGTTTCATGATGGCAGTGTCCCTGCTGATAATCCAAAACGAGCTGGGTGGGCACCGGAACTATTTTCCAAAGGCCATCGCAACCCGCAGGGCCTTGCCATCAATCCTGAAACGGGCGCTATTTGGGCTCATGAACATGGGCCACGCGGCGGTGATGAAATCAATATCATACGGGCCGGACAGAATTATGGCTGGCCCAAAGTCAGCCATGGCGAAGAATATAGTGGCGGCAGCATTGGCAGCGGCACATCGGCGCCTGGCCTAACCGATCCGGTATGGATCTGGACTCCATCGATTGCGCCGTCGGGAATGGCTTTTTATCGCGGCACCATGTTCCCCTATTTGAACGGGCACCTACTTGTTGGCTCGCTAAAATTCAAGCGGCTTTATCTGGTGCTTTTGGAAAAGGGGCTGCCAGCTCAAGACGCAATCATGCTGGATGGCGCGATTGGGCGGGTTCGCGATGTTGCCATTGCCGCCGATGGCAGTGTTCTTTTGCTAAGCGATGAAGATGAAGGCGGGCTTTACCGCATTGCCGAGTCCGGCCAATAATCCGCATCTGCCACATCACAGGCCGACTTCATGGCCAAACATTAAAACCGGTTAATCACCCAGCGCAGCAAAAACAGCCCGATGGCAATCAGCATCAAAGGCCCGCCAATCATTTTCAATAGATTGGCGAGACGTGCGTCCTTATTGGCTTTGGCCGCTTTCTTAGCAAGGCTTTCACCGGATATATAAAGCGCATAACCGGCACCAGCCACTGCCATCAAAATAATTGTTAGCGAACTCAGCCCATCCATAATTCCGGTGCCAAACATATATTTTCTGCCTTTTTTGATCATCAGATTGCCATGTGCCGGCACGTTATCGCGAAAGTCACGCCTGCCGCAACAAAAAGACGATTGAAACCAACGCTATTGAGGCGTAATCAATCGAAATGACAAAAACACATGATCTCACCACAGGCTCGCTTGCTGGACATTTTCTGCGGCTTGCCGTACCGGCTGCCATCGGCATGGTATTTTCAACACTCTATAATGTTGTCGATGTGTTTTTTGCAGGCTTGATCAGCACCGATGCACAAGCTGGCCTCGCCATCTCCTTTCAGGCCTTTTTCGTTTTTGTCACGATTGGTTTTGGCCTTGGATCGGCAATGACCGCGCTTGTTGGCAATGCCATTGGCGCGAAAAACACCGCCGATGCCAGCAAAATTGCGATGCAGGGCATTGGCTTTGCAATTTTGGCGTCGGCTTTACTGATTATTATGGCGCTGGTGCTTGGCCCGCATTTATTGGCGTTTATCTCGACCGAAGGCGCCTATCGCGACGCTGGCACTGCCTATTTCACCATCCTGCTTTTCAGCCTTCCCGGCTTTGTTATGGGATATGGGTTAAACGGCCTTTTGCAGGCGCGCGGCGATACGGTTTCGATGCAATATGCGCTGATCGGTGCTTTTTTTGCGAATATCGGGCTGAACCCGCTGATGATGTTTGGCATTCCGGGAATATGGGACGGGATGGGGTTTGACGGCATTGCCGCCGCCACAGTGATTAGCCAGACCGGCGTTATGGTCTTTATCGGATTTCGGCTTGCCGGATCATCGCTAATCGATCAGAAAAAATTTGTCGATATTCTTCCCGATTTGACCGTTTACCGGCAAATTCTGGCACAGCTTTTACCGACAACATTTACCATGCTCGTGATGTTTACCGCCGGATTCATCGTGCAATTCTATTTGAAAACATTTGGCACATCTGCGGTTGCCGCTTACGGCGTTGCGCTTCGGGTTGAACAGTTATTTCTATTGCCGGTCTTCGGCCTGACAGGCGCATTATTGCCGATTGCCGCGCAGAATTTCGGCGCTGGCGAGAAAGAGCGTGTTCGCATTGCATTATTCACCTGCTGGAAATTTGGCTGGCTATTTATGTTTGTGGCCTGCCCAATCCTGTATTTTGCCGCGCCTTTTTTAATGCGCACCTTTACCCCTGATCCGGCAGTGATCGAAATTGGTGTCAGCTATCTTCGGGTTGATGGATTTATTCTGCCGATCTATATGATGCTATTTGCTATCAATTCCCTGTTACAGGCGCTGAAAAAACCAATCTGGACATTGCTTATCGGCATTTATCGCCAAGCTTTTGGCGTGGCGTTTTTCAGCTATATCTTTGTTCATATCTGGGGGTTTGGCGTGATTGGCGTTTGGTATGGTATTGCCACCAGTGTTCTATCTGGCCTGATCTTATCCTTGATCCTTGCCCATCATGCGGCAACACCACTGATTGGCGGTCTTTTCAGCCGTAAAAGCAAGGCTGAAAAAACCTGCTAGCTTTGGCCTTCCGGCATGGCCATTTCATGCATCATCAACGCAAGCGCATCAGCCGTATCAACATCGCGCAAAATAGCCGGATCATCACATGGTACAAGATTTTGCACAGCCTGATGATCATCAAGCAATTGTCGCCCGCCAGAATCCCCCGTCATGGCCGCAAGTTCGGGGAAAAACGCCTTTCCCCAAAGCACGGGGTTACCGCGCTTACCATCGCTGGTCGGCAAGGTAATACAGCGGTGATGATCTTCACGGTCAAGATGGCTTTGCACCAGCCTATCCAGCAATGGCGCTGATAAAAGCGGCATATCACCAAGCGCGATCAACAGATCGGTTACATCAGCGTCCAGCGCGGCAACCCCGACCCCGACCGAACTTGCCTGACCCTGCGCATAATCAGGATTAAACACCAGATGAACCGGCAAACCCTCCAAAGCGGAAGCAACCTTATCTGCCTCATGGCCAATGACAACGACCAACGGCGATAAACCCGCTTCGACCAACGCCTCGGCGGCGTGCCGGATCAGCGGTTTTCCGGCAACCGGCGCCAATAATTTATTGACCGTCCCCATGCGGCGCGATTGACCCGCAGCCAGCAAAATACCGGCCATTTTATCTTCGGTATGCGGGCTTGTCGCAAGCACACGCGGCATCGGGCGCGACGCAATCTCCATCAGCAGCCCGCCGGCCGCCATTTCGGCAAGCTCACCGCGGCTAAGCGGTATATCGGCAAGCACCAATTGCAGCACCCAATCAAGCCCGTTTAATTTTGGTGAACGCGCACATCCCGGCATGCCAATCACATGATGATGCCCAAGATCACTGCCAAGCTTGCCAATCATCAGCAAATTTCCCGGATCGACAGCAAGGCCGAATTGATCGATTTCACCGCCAGCGAGAACCAGCGCTTGTGGCAATTCGTCCTGACGATCAATGATGGCCGACCCGCCACAAACCAAAATAATTTCGGCACCAGCAGCAACGGCTAGGCGCATTTCGGCTGCAACCACCGCGCGATCATGAGCGCAAATACGGCTATCGACAAGCCGGCTTCCAAGCTGGGCAAGCCGCGCCTCGGTCACTTTTTGCGTGGCGCTGAACAAACGATCCCTTTGCCCCGCAAGACGCGTTTGAATAAGCCCAAAATTACAATTACGAAGCGCATGAAATGAAAATGCCACCCGATCAACAAACAAATTCTCAACGGCAATAATTGATGATTCCGCGACAAAAAAGGGAATGATCTTCAACGTCGCGGCCATCTGACTCGCATCAAGAAGCTGGTTATGCTGAACCAGCGAAAAGGTAATGGCCTCGTCAATTTCATTTAACTGGCGGATCAGGGCGCGATCATAGCGGATGATGCCGCGTTGCAAGGTGCGGATATTGACCCGACCTGTTGCGGCACGAGTGAACGCAACCGTCGCTGGCGATAAGGCCCGCGCCAAACGCTCGGCCGCCTCATCTTCATGAATATCGCCATCGTCAGGCTTGGCGCAAATCAATGATGTGACGCCATCTTTCTTTAATTGCGCCACCATCTTTGCCGTCAGGATTGTGCCTTTTTTCAGATTGCCGCTACGCCCTGTTTGGCGATGTGCCAAAACAAGGCCAAGACAATCTGCAAGCGCAAAATTTGCCAGCTTCATTACGCTATCTTTCCGCGAAAGGCCGCCACCAATTCGGCCAGAACCGAAATGGCAATCTCGGCTGGCGTTTTCGCGCCAATATCCAATCCAGCAGGGCCTTTGATCTTGGCGGTCACGTCAGCGTCAAATCCGGCCGCCGCAAGCCGTTCCAGACGCGCCGCATGGGTTCGCCTGCTGCCAAGACAGGCAATATGAAATAACGGTTTACCAAGAACAAGATGAAGTGCCGCATCGTCAATTTTGGGATCATGCGTCAAAGCCACAAGCGCGGTTTCCTGATCAAGCGCCATCTCGCCAAGAACGCGGTCAGGCCAATCGAAGACAAGCTTTATGCCCGAAAATCTGTCCGCCGTGGCAAAGGTTCGCCGTGGATCAATGACGGTTACGTCAAACCCGCTTTGCGTTGCCATTGATGCTAGATGCTGGCTGATATGAACTGCGCCAATGATAATGATTTGTGGCCGCGGTGCCTGCACAAACCAGAATTCATCGTCAACCAGCGCACTGGCCGCTGGCAATGACGCCGCTTGTCGCGCTGGCCCGCCATGAACCGGAAGACAAAAACCAACCGGTAATCGGTGCGCTAGCGATTTGGCAGCATCGGCAAGAATAACCGGCGCAAAGCCGGTTTCAGATACCGCCATCACAAGCACCGAAATTTTGCCGCCACATGACAAACCGACTTCCCAGGCGGTTGCATCGGCAACGCCGAAATCAAGCCGCTGACTGCCACCGGTTTTGATAATCTCTTGGGCGGCATCAATAACCGCGCCTTCGACACAGCCACCCGATACCGAACCGGCAATTTGCGAATCTTCGCGAACCAGCATCAAAGAGCCAACCTGTCGCGGTGATGATCCCCATGTGTGAATAACAAAGGCCAGCGCCAGACGATGACCCGCGCTCTGCCAGCTCGCGGCTTTTGCCAACAATGCATCATCAGCAAGCAACAGATTACCATCCAGATGATTGATTGGTTGATCGCTCATAATGCAGTTTGTCCCTTTTCCTGTGCATAAGCTGATGCCAAATCTGCAGCAAGGCCGGCCCGCCGCGCCGCGGCCTGCCATTCAGCCAATTTCGGATCCCGCCGAGTTTGCATCTTCGCAAGGCTGGCCGTCAAATCCGTCATCGCCTGCAGCGAATGAATTGGCAGGAAATGGTCGACATGCTGAATCATTGTCCTTACCGAATGGCTTTTTGGCGCAAAGCCGTCAAACCGCAAAAGCGGGTTTAGCCATAATAGTGCGGCTGTTGATTTATGCAGCCGTTCCATATGCATACCAAGCGCATCATCCTTTTTGCGATCAAGCCCGTCAGTGATCAATAGGGTTATTGCCCCTTGCCCCATAACGCGGCGCGACCAATCCTGATTAAATTTTTCAAGACTGGCAGTGATACGGGTGCCACCAGACCAGTCATCAACAAGGTGCGAAACCGACTGCACGGCTTCATCGACATCACGGTGCCGCATCTGGCGGCTGATATTGGTCAGGCGCGTGCCAAACAGAAAGCTTGAAACCTGCGGATGACAGCTGGTCAATGCATGAATAAAATGAAGCATGATACGGCTATAATGTTCCATTGACCCAGAAATATCACACAGAATGACAAGCGGGCGTGGCTTGGTCACGGCCGAACGGAATTTCGGAATGACCATCCCGCCTTGTCGCTCGGCATGCTGCAAGGCCGCCCGCATCGCGATCAGCTGGCCGCGTGATGACAGTTTTGACCGCCGCGCCAAACGGCGCGGTAATTTTGGCCGAAGACTGGCAATCGCCTGTTCAGCACGCCGCATTTCCTCGGCGGACATCATTTCAAAATCTTTATGCTGCAGCCGGTCGGTATCGGCTGCAGTGCCTTCAGTGTCAAACTCAATTTCCACATCATCTGCCGTGGTTGGCAGGTCATTGGGCGGATCAGCCAATGCATCGGACAGGCGACGCAGCATCGGTTCGAGATTTTCATGCTCATGACCTGCCGATTTGATCCTTGGCAGCATCAAATCACGAATCCGTTCGTGAAATTTCGGGTTCTGCCAGAACAGATAAAAGGCCTGATCAAATAACGGCTTATCTTCACGCCGTTTTATCAAACAGCTCACCAGCGCATGATACAGAAAATCCTTGTCAGCCACCCCGATCGTTTTTGCCGCATCGATCGCCTCCAGCATGCTTGCCGATCCCAGCTTCAGACCGATCGTGCGCAGCAGGCGCACAAACAACATGATATTCTGATCAAGTTTTGGCGTCGGATGTGAAATGCGGGTTGAAAGGGATTCGATCATGCGCGCGACAGCTCGCCCTGAACCATTGCCGCTTGGACTTCAGATAGGATGCGCGCCGCTTCACTGCCCTGAATACGGCCAATATCATCCTGATATTTCAATAAAACACCCATCGTTGAATCGACGATTTGCGGGTCAAGCGCAACACAGTTCAATTCAACCAACGCCTGCGCCCAATCAATGGTTTCGGCAACGCCTGGTGATTTGAATAATTGCTGGCCGCGAAGGGTTTGCACAAAATCAACGATCTGTGCCTGCAACACAGCACCCGCCTCGGGTGCCTTTAGCGCAAGAATTTCCCGTTCAACCTCACGGCTTGGATAATCAACCCAGTGATAGAAGCAACGCCGTTTCAACGCATCATGGATTTCACG
>DFSK01000054.1:10490-17453 GCA_002378605.1 Alphaproteobacteria bacterium UBA3439 | reverse complement strand
TGGAAAGCCATTGCGAACATCATCTAGTGCCGATTTTGGGCGTTGCGCATATTGCCTATATGCCCGACCGGCGCGTTGTTGGCATTTCAAAATTGGCACGGGTTCTTGATGGCTTTGCCCATCGTCTGCAAACGCAAGAAACCCTTACTGCTCAGGTGGCCGATTGTATCCAGAAGATATTGCAGCCAAAAGGCGTTGCCGTGCTGATTGACGCCCAGCATCAATGCATGACAACACGCGGCGTTCGCAAACCCGATGTTTCGATGATTACCACGAGATTTACCGGTGTGTTTAAAGAGGATGAAGCCCTTAGCCGACGCTTTCTTGATCAAACAAAACTCGGCTAGCGATCAGACGCCCAAACACAGAACGCTAACGCACAAGCCGCCCATTGTAACCGCAACCGGATCATCATGCAGCTTTCACCCGTGCTAAATATTCTAGGACTTTTGGCAACCATCTTGGCAGCTGCGATGCTGATTCCAATGGGCGTTGATCTTTATGCAGGATCTGATGATTGGCAGGTATTTGCGCTATCTGCGCTGCTAACCGGCTTTGTTGGCGTGTCGGTATGGCTTGCAACGAACCAGCGAGAAGCGCTTGATCTTGGGCTTCGCCAAGCTTTTTTGCTAACCAACGGGTCATGGGTCATGATCGGCATTTTTGGCGCTTTGCCTTTTATGTTCAGCGAGCTTGACCTCAGCTTTACCGATTCGGTTTTCGAATCGGTTTCAGGCATCACTACAACCGGATCAACCATCCTTGTTGAAATCGAACAGGCATCAGCCGGAATTTTGATCTGGCGTGCCTTGCTTCAATGGCTTGGCGGCGTTGGCATTGTCGTTATGGCAATGGCCGTTTTGCCAATGCTTTCGGTTGGCGGCATGCAGCTATTTCGCACCGAATCCTATGAACGGGCTGAAAATGTTGTTCCGCGCGCAACCCAGCTTGCGGGTGGTATTGGCCTTGTCTATACCGGACTCACCGCGCTTTGGGCGGTGATGCTGGCGCTGGCTGGCATGGATATATTCGATGCCGTCGCGCATTCAATGACAACGCTTGCGACTGGCGGCTATTCAACCCGTACCGCGTCGATTGGCGCGTTTGATTCGATTGCTGTTGAATGGATTATCATCACTGGCATGATTGTTGGCAGCCTGCCATTTGCGCATTATCTGGCGATGGTACGCGGCGGGTGGCGAAGCTTGCTGAATGATCCGCAAGTGCGCTGGTTCTTAATCCTTGCCGTCGGGCTTGTTCTGCTATTGATCTGGCATTTGATGCAAACCGGTTTAGGATTTGGCGAGGCGGTGCGGCAGGCCAGCTTTAACGGCGTTTCGATCATGACCGGCACAGGTTATGTTAGCGCCAATTTTTCGGCATGGGGCGGCTTTGCAACAACGATCCTGCTGATCGTCATGTTCATTGGCGGCTGTGGCGGGTCAACCACCTGTGGCATCAAAGTGTTTCGCCTTCAGGTTCTTGCCAGTACTGCCAAGGTACAGATCAGTCGTTTGCTGCGCCCCCATGCGGTAGTGCTTGCCTATTATAACAAACGGCCAGTTTCGGTCGAAGTCATGGATTCGGTGATGGGGTTTTTCTATCTCTTTATTCTTGGCTTTGTGCTCATCGCGATCATGCTTGGCATGGCCGGTCTTGATTTTGTCACGGCGCTGTCAGGCGCGGCAACATCGATTAGCAATGTTGGCCCGGGTCTTGGTGAAGTGATTGGCGCCGACGGTAATTTCTCGACACTTCCCGATAGCGCAAAATGGATCATGTCCTTTGCCATGCTTTTGGGACGGCTGGAAATCTTTACCGTTCTGGTGATGCTGAATCCGGCCTTTTGGCAGCGCTAAATATCTGGCCAAAACCCCTAGCGTAAAATGATCCGGTCAATCTTTGCCAATTCCTTGCGCGTTTGGCTATCGAGCCGGATAAGCGCGCCCTTCATCGCTTCATTCACCACTTTGTTAACTTCATTTGCCGTGGCTGATTCCCGAATTGTGATCGAATGTGAGGCGCTTAGATCGGCCGATGCCTGTGTGCCGCCAACGGGCTGAAGCCACATGATTTTGACCTTGATTTCGGCAGTGATTTTGCGGCTTTGCTGATCGGTTAGCAAACCGTCAATCCCGACCTTGTTTGGCAAATCGGTCATGGTCACAGCAACGCGCTTCATGTCGAAAATAATCTCGCCACTGCCGCCAGCAGGACGAAGCACATGCGATGCCCAATCGGCCAGAATATTGCTTGGTAATGGACTTACGCGATAGCCGATATAAGGATCGGCAACCGGCATCTGCCAATTATCAATAATTTCAAGACGGCGGGCATTGAGGTTTAGCGGCTGATAAGCGTCAGTTGCAAAAATCTGTGGCGGCGGCGGCGTTGTTCCCGTTTTACAGCCAGCAAGAAGCCCACCGGCCAAGATCAACGCCAAGACTGTCATTATTTTTGAACGAAGCATCGTCAAAGCCCTTTTTCTGTATCGCTATTGAGAGGGTACCCTAATCAAACTTTATCACGAATGATTGGGTTTTCTTAACCGGGTCTTGCGTCACCTTAACATTTTGCAATTATGCCGCAATTTTCGAAATGGCGCTATCAATGTCTTGCAGGCATTGGCGCAAAGATTAAGGACGCGGAATCGCATCCTTATGATAGGCACGATGCGTTTTGCAAAATTCACAGGTAACGGTCAGGTTTCCATCTTGGTCAGCCATATCATCAATATCATCTGGCGCTAATTGTTGAAGCATCGATTCGATTTTTTCGACATTGCAGCGGCATTGATCAAGCACTGGACGCGACGGCGCGCTATGTGGGGCCATGCTGTTAAACAGGCGGAAAATAATATCTTCCGGCGACAAGGCCGGATCAAGCAATTCATCGCGGGTGATCGAGCCAAGCAAGGTTTTTGCCGTATGCCAAGCATCGTCACTGGCGGCACGGGCTTGATCATTGGTTTTTGGCATGCTGTTGCCATCATCCTTACCACCGTCAGCAGCAATCCGTTGCAACATCAAGGCCACCGCCTGCCAACCATCCGGCCCGTTTTCGGCAGCGCAAACCACAATTGTATCAAGCTGTTCTGAATTTTCGTACCACCGCATCGCCGCATCGCTTAGATGCCGCTCATCGAGTTCGACAATACCCTGATAGCGACCATTGGTACTGCCATCATCAACGGTAAAGGCGATATAGCCACCGCCCATTAACGGGCCAAGACAAACCGAACCAGCCGGGTCATGCGCCAAAGCAGCCGCTTGAAAACCGGTTGGATTATCCTCCATCGCCGCATAGCCACGAAGATGGCCAGCCTCGGTAATATCGGCAAATAAAGTACGAACCAGACCATCGCCTTTGGCCTGAAGCGTAAAAACACCATCAAATTTCAAAGTGCTGGACAAACAAGCCGCCAATGCCAAAGCTTCGGCTTGAAGCGTTGCCACAAGCGGCGGATAATCATGGCGCGCAAGAATGGTATTGGCAGCGTGGCCAACCGACGCAATGCGGCCACGAATTAACGCCACATCATCCGAACCGTCAGCCAGGTAAAAAGGCAGAATCTGCGCATCGGCCGGTAAATTATCATTCAACATCATTACATCCTAAAACCACAAACCACATGAGCCATCTAGGCTGTTTGGGGCCTTGCGTCTAATTACCCGAAACGCACCATGCCAAAATGGCCTTTTGGGCATGAAGCCGGTTTTCGGCTTCGTCAAATACTGCTGATTGCGGCCCGTCAATGACATCGGCGGTCACTTCCATGCCACGCCATGCAGGAAGGCAATGCATAAAAATAGCATCGCCAGCGGCGGCCTTCATCAATTCAGCATTCACCTGAAATGGCGCAAAATCAGCACGGCGACTGCCCTCATCATTGCCCATTGAAATCCACACATCGGTTACCACGGTCTGCACCTTGTCAATCGCCAGACCAACCTCGTCGGTTAGGATAATATCGCCACCATTTGCCCGCGCCCAGGCCAATAAATCGGCAGGTGGCGCATATTTTTGCGGGCCAGCAATGCGCAATTGAAAGCCAAAACGAACCGCCGCCTCGATCCAGCTCACCGCAACATTATTACCATCACCAAGCCATGCAACGGTTTGTCCGGCAAGTGGGCCATGATATTCGATCATCGTCATCAGATCGGCCATAAGCTGGCAAGGATGCGAACGCTGGGTCAATGCATTGATCACCGGCACGGTTGCATGTTCGGCAAGGGTGAGAAGCGTTTCATGCTGAAAACAGCGAATCATGATCACATCAACATAGCGCGATAGCACCCGCGCCGTATCTTCAACAGATTCACCACGGCCAAGCTGAAGGTCATTTGCCGATAAAATCAGTGGTGTGCCCCCAAGCTGGACGACGCCAACCTCAAATGACACACGGGTTCGCGTTGACGGCTTTTCAAAAATCATTGCAACGGTTTTGCCAGCCAATGGCATAGCGTGGCCTTCGCCTGATTTTTGTGCCGCCTTCATGCGCAATCCGTCATCAAGCATCGCTTGCAGCCTGTCAGTCGAAAACTCTTTCAAATCTAGAAAATGCCGCATCGGCGTTGTCCCGTCCTTCATTCATATTTGGCAAAAAATTGTTGCGCTCTATTGACCGTCACGCGGGGCCATTGCGGTCAATGCCGCCACAAGCTTGGCAATTGCCAGATCAATTTCATCACGATGAATTGTCAATGGTGGCAACAGTCGAAGCGTATTATCAGCTGCTGGTACCGTGAGCAGGTGGTCATCCCGAAGCCGTTTGACAAGGGCGGGCAAATCAACCGAATCATGCAGCCGGATACCGCGCAAAAACCCACGGCCACGAAGCTCGTCAACCATTGTCGGAAATTGTGTCTGCAAATGATGCAGCGCCAAATCAAGATAGGCAGCGCGTTCACGGACATCAGCCAAAAACCCGTCTTCGCCAAGAATTTCAAGAACCGCCTTTGCCGCCGCCATTGCCAGCGGATTGCCGCCGAAGGTTGATCCATGCGTGCCAGCTGTCATCGCCGCGCCAACCGCCTTGCTGGCAATAACAGCACCGATCGGAAAGCCACCAGCCAGCCCTTTGGCAAGCGCAACAATATCAGGCTTGATTCCGGTATCCTCATAGGAAAACAGCCGTCCAGTCCGGCCAATACCAGCCTGCACCTCATCAGCAATGACAAGCGCTCCAAATTCATCAGCCGCTTCACGAACACCGGCAAGATAGCCATCGGGAACTTGTCTGGCACCGCCTTCACCCTGCACCGATTCGACCATCACCGCCGCCACATGCGGCCCAAGCGAAGCGCGAAGCGCATTCAAATTGCCAAAAGAAACATGGTCAAATCCGGCTGGCATCGGGCCAAAGCCGGTTCGAAAAACCGGCCTGTCCGTCGCCGCAAGCATCCCTAATGTCCGGCCATGAAAAGCGCCTGTCGCGCAAAGGATGGTCATTCGCTCAGGCTCGCCCTTTTCATAGGCGGCACGGCGCGCAATCTTGACCGCTGCTTCGGTAGCTTCAGCACCGGAATTACAGAAAAACACCTGATCAAGCCCCGAAAGCGACGCCAGCATTTTGGCAACAATTTCTTGACCCGGAATCCGATATAGATTGGACGTATGCCATAATTTACCAGCTTGCTCGGTTAGCGCAGCAACCAAATGCGGATGGCTATGGCCAAGCGTGTTGACGGCAATGCCGCTTGCACAATCGAGATATTTTTCCCCTGAGTCAGATTCAAGCCAGCAGCCATCACCGCGCACAAAACCAATTTCAGCGCGGCCATAGGTTTGCATCACAGCTGAGTCAGCTGCGTAATCTACGGCTTTTTGGTTCATATCAAAACCACCTGGCTTGTCCTTTGTTATGCCAATTATTTCAGACTGGCAAACACGCCCAAATTCATATCCAAAAATCAAACCACCAACGCAATGTCTTCGTTGGTGGCCCCAGCAAGCGCCCGTTGGCGCTCAATTCAGGCGGCAACTCTCGCTATTTTCAAAACAATTGTCAAGATATCAGCCAACAAATGCCAAACAGCCGATTGGCTAGTCCTGAATAAAATGTTTGGCCAATCGCAGCCCTTGTGACTGATAGTTAGATCCACCAGCGCCATAGAGCGTTGCCGGCACTGATACCATCGGTTCATAAACCAACCGGCAAACCGTTTGGCCCTGTTCGATCAGGAATGGCACATCATGCGACCGCACCTCAAGAACGGCGCGCGTTCCCTCGGCGCCAAGTTCGGCCATGCCAAAGCCGGGATCAAAAAATCCGGCATAATGCGCGCGAAATTCGCCAACCCTTGTGTCATAGGCACGCATTTCGGCAGCATGATCCTTTGGCACGGTAACAAATTCACGGCTTGCCAAAATGTAAAATTCATCAGGATTCAACACCAGCCCACCAACCGTAAGATCAGATGGGGTTACGCGTTCCCAAAAAGCGTCTACCGGCTGGCTTGCCGGCGAATCAATATCAATCAAACCCGCATGTTTACGCGCCCGCCAGCCAATCATGCCGCTTTTGACATCTGGTTCAAGATTGACACTAAGTGCAACACCGTCACGAATATCGGTTCGCTCGGCACCATGAACCAAACCGACGGTTGATTGCAGTGACTCCATCAAAAGATCAGACGGGGCGCTGATGCCACGTCGAAGCCGCAATTGCGACAAGCGCGAACCAGCCCGCACCAGAACCGAAAAGGTGCGCGGTGAAATTTCGGCATAAAGCGGGCCTTCATAGCCATCGGCAACCGATTCAAATTCACGCGCGCCATCGGTGATAAGACGGGTAAAAATATCAAGCCTGCCAGTCGAGCTTTTTGGATTTGCCATAGCGGAAATGCCAGCAGGAAGGTGAAGACGCTCTTGCAATTTCACAATATAGACACAACCACGTTCCAGCACCGCACCATCGCTGAGGTCAATTTTATGCATGCCAAATTTTGCCAACTTGTC
>DFSK01000054.1:6198-10126 GCA_002378605.1 Alphaproteobacteria bacterium UBA3439 | reverse complement strand
CCTCAACCGGATGATCGGCGGCAATAACACCGTCATGGATCGCCTGTTCAAGATGCTGTACGGGCAAAATGCCGTTTTCAAAGTCTTCGGCTGGCATGATGATTCCTATCCTAATCGTCTTTGGTAATGGTCAGTATGCAAGGCTAGCTTTTCAAGCGATAGCCCGAACGCAAGGCCTTATAACATAAAATGGCCAAAACGACATTCACCGCAACAAGACAGTAAAAGCCGGTCATAAGAGGCCGGTCGGCAACCCCGATCATGCCATAGCGAAACCCGTCAATGGTATAAAAGACCGGATTCAGGCTGGCAATCATATCAAATGGCGCGGGAAGGCGATCAACCGAATAAAAGGTTCCCGATAAAAAGGTCAGCGGCTGGATGACAAAATTCGTAATGGCCGCCAATTCGTCAAATTTATTGGCCCAGATTCCGGCAAGAATACCCGCAAATGAAAGGGCAAATGCACCTAGAATTAAAAACCCAATTGCGATCATTGGATGCGGCGGCAATGTGCCACCACCAAGAATAACCAAGGCAACCGCCGTCACAATGCCAACGCACAGACCACGCGTCATGCCCGCCGCGGCAAGCCCAAACAGCAATTCACCCGGCCCCAAAGGCGGCATCAGTAAATCAACAATATTGCCCTGCACTTTTGAGACAACAAGCGAAGATGATGTATTGGCAAAGGCGTTTTGAAGAACATTCATCATCACAAGGCCAGGCACAAGAAATGTCACAAAATCAATATCACCGGCGAAATTGGCGCGCTCGCCAATCGCCACTGAAAAAACCATCAAAAATAATATCGAGGTGATGACTGGCGCCGCCAAGGTTTGTGTGGCGATTTTCAAAAACCGCTGCACTTCACGTTGATATAGCATGCCAAGACCAACCCAATTCACCGGCCCAATATAAACCGGACGGCGCAAGTCACGCGCCGTTGATGGCATGGGGGCTGCAGGTGCCGCTTTGGCAGGTGATGATGAAGTATTTGTCTTTGAATCGAAATCCGTCATGCGGTCAAAATAGGCCGCAATCTGATCTGGCGCAATGGGGCAAAGGTCAGCTTTTGCCTTTCATTCAAAAACCGCCTAATCTGGCATTTGGCATTTTGCCATTTTGACTGATTTTGGGGGCGACCCCACCAAACGAAAAGTATCATTTCACATTCATGGCAAAAGCACCCATCGAAACAAGATTGATGAATAAGGCGGTCGATTATCTTGGCCGCTATGCCAGTTCACAGCACCGGCTGCGCGACGTGCTTGGCCGGTTTGCAACGCGCAAACTTGATCAGCATGATCCCGATGAAATTGCCGCGGCGATTGACGCAACCGTGATGCGGTGTCAGACGCTTGGCTATGTTAATGATGATGCTTTTGCCCAGTCACAGGCGCGAAGCCACCGTCGTCAGGGCCGCTCCCAGCTCGGCATTCGCCAACGGCTTCGCCAGCACCGGCTCGAAGATGATGTGATTGATGCGGCGCTAGATGTGGCAGATGAACATACGGCAAATGGCGAGCTGCTTGCCGCCTGCCGCTTTGCCCGCCGCCGCCGGATTGGCCCATTTGATCATCGGCGAAATGAGGGTGATGACCGCGATGCCATCATGCAGCGCCAGCAACGCCAGCTTGGCGCGATGGCGCGTGCTGGATTTGCCATGGCAATCAGCCGCAAAGTCTTTGATCTTGACGATGCAACCGCTGGCGAATCGCTTATTGACCAGCTGGAACATGGCGAAGACCCAACGCTTTAGTGATAATGCCCGACGCTTTAGCCATGACGCATTATCGCAAGCCTTGCCGATTCTCACCAGCTGCGATAATAATTTTGCATAAGATTGCGCATAAGCGGGCTGGCAAGCAGCAACAAGCAAGCAATAACCAAAAGACAAGGCCGCTATGAAAGGCCAATAAAAACTGTTGAAGGAGTCTTTTTCATGGAACAGGACATGATCTTTGAGCCAAGCGCGGATTTGGCAAAATCGGCACTTATTGACGCGAATGGCTATGCCGCCCTTTACCAAGACTCAATTGCCAATCCCGATCAATTCTGGGCCGAGCATGGCAAGCGCATTGATTGGATCAAGCCCTATAGCCAGATCAGCGACGTGTCCTTTGATGCCAAGGATTTACATATTAAATGGTATGCTGATGGCACATTGAATGCGGCGGCCAATTGCCTTGACCGCCATCTTGCCACCCGCGGCGACCAGACAGCCATCATCTGGGAGGGCGATGAGCCTGACCAGCACCGCCATATCACTTATCGTGAATTGCATGAAGATGTGTGTAAATTTGCCAATGTGTTAAAGGCGAACGGCGCCAAGAAAGGCGACCGGATCACCATCTATATGCCGATGATCCCCGAAGCCACCGTGGCGATGCTGGCTTGTGTTCGAATTGGCGCCGTGCATTCAGTTGTTTTTGGCGGCTTTTCGCCCGATGCGCTTGCCGGGCGGATTCAAGATTGCGATTCAACGATGGTCATCACCGCCGATGAAGGGGTGCGGGGTGGACGACCGATACCGCTAAAAGCCAACACCGATGCCGCTTTGGCCAACTGCCCAGATTGCAAAACCGCGATTGTGGTGCAACGAACAGGCGGCAAAATTGACTGGGTTGACGGACGCGATGTCTGGTATCACGAGGCCATGGATAGCGCCTCTGCCGATTGTCCAGCCGAAGAAATGAACGCTGAAGACCCGATGTTCATTCTCTATACATCAGGGTCAACCGGCAAGCCAAAGGGGGTTCTTCACACCACCGGCGGCTATATGGTTTACGCCTCGATGACGCATCAATATGTTTTTGATTATCATGATGGCGATATCTATTGGTGTACCGCCGATGTTGGTTGGGTCACCGGCCATAGCTATATCGTTTATGGGCCATTGGCCAATGGCGCCATAACCTTGATGTTTGAAGGCGTGCCAACCTATCCTGACAGTTCTAGATTCTGGCGCGTTGTCGAAAAACACAAAGTCAATATTTTCTACACCGCACCAACCGCAATCCGCGCCTTAATGCGCGAAGGCGACAAGCCTGTCACGGTTTGTGACCGATCATCTTTACGGCTTCTTGGATCGGTTGGCGAACCGATCAATCCCGAAGCATGGATGTGGTACCATAATGTGGTTGGCGAAAAACGCTGCCCGATTGTCGATACTTGGTGGCAAACCGAAACAGGCGGCATTTTGATTACGCCTTTGCCAGGGGCAACCGCCACCAAACCAGGATCGGCGACCAAGCCCTTTTTTGGTGTTCAACCGGTTCTTGTTGATGGTGATAACAATATTCTTGATGGCGCCAGTGATGGCAATTTATGTATTGGTCATTCATGGCCCGGCCAGATGCGCACTGTCTATGGCGACCACCAGCGATTTATCGAAACCTATTTCACCACCTTCCCCGGTCGCTATTTCACCGGTGATGGCGCTCGCCGTGACAAGGATGGCTATTTTTGGATTACCGGCCGTGTTGATGATGTGTTGAATGTATCAGGACATCGGATGGGAACAGCCGAAGTTGAATCGGCATTGGTGGCACATCCAAAAGTGGCCGAAGCCGCAGTTGTTGGCTATCCACATGATATCAAAGGACAGGGCATTTATGCCTATGTCACCTTGGTGGCTGATGCGGTTGCTGATGATCAGCTGGCCGCCGAGTTACGCCAATGGACACGAAAAGAAATTGGCCCCATCGCAACGCCCGACCTATTGCAATGGGCGCCACAATTGCCAAAAACGCGCTCGGGCAAGATCATGCGGCGCATTTTACGGAAAATCGCCGCCAATGAATATGATCAGCTAGGCGACACATCAACCTTGACCGATCCAGCAGTGGTTGATGATCTTGTCGAAAATCGGCAAAATCGCCATGACTAGTCACGGCTAGGCCAATCGGGGCCAACCTAATCGGGG
>DFSK01000054.1:3959-5953 GCA_002378605.1 Alphaproteobacteria bacterium UBA3439 | reverse complement strand
ATCGGGGCCAACCTAATCGGGGCAAGGCCATCTCATATGGTGGCCTTGTCTTCATTTTACGGCGGCCTTCAATCATGCCCTTTATTGCACATTTCGCCTGTAATCTGGCCTGGCGTTAACTGATACCAAGTTCGATTGCGCGACAAACCGCATGCGTACGGTTCTTGGCGCCTAATTTTGAGCGCAGGCTTTAAAGATGATGCTTGATTGTCACCTCGCTCAAATTCAGCGAACGGGCAATTTCCTTGTTCGAACTGCCGGCAAGCAATCCTGACAAAACGTCATGTTCACGTCCGGTCAGATGGCGTTTACCAACCATCATATCCTCATCAGCCAAAATATCTGCAGGGACAAAGATTTCGCCATCGGCAATCAGCTTGATGGCGCTTAAAGTTGCGGCAGGGCTCATTGAATAGGTTAAATAACCGGCCACTTGCGCCAACAACATATCACGAATCGCCCGCCGATTTGCAGCTGGCCCAATCAGGGCAATTGGGATTGGATAAAAAAGGCTATTGCGAACCTTGGCTAAACTATCCAGCCCTTCCATATCAGGCATTTTAAGATCGAGGCCAATAACATCGAGATGCATATTATCCTTTGCAACCTCAATCGATTCCTTGACCGTACCAACCGTGACAATAGTCATTGAGCTATCGCCAGACGTAAGGTGGTTCTGTACAAAATCACGACATAAACTATTACCATACCCAATTAATATATTCATCTAACACTCCCATTACACACAATCAAAACCGAGTAGACCTACCTTATAAGAGTGTATTATTACTCAGAATGACGGCCATAAAGAAGCAGGTCATGAGACGCATTTTGTCTCATTTTTCAACCATAAATTAAAACCGTAATATATTCATAAATCTGTTTTTATTATTATTTAATAATATTCTATTTTTATATAAGGCTATAAAAGATAAGTGTTTTTGAATATTATGCTAAAATTGATAGCGGATATAAATTGCATAATTCACCCTGTGGCGACGGGCAAATTGGTCTTTCGAGCGCACGATATATCGGTCTAATTCGGTGCCAATAACAAAGCTGTCAATCCAATCAATTTTTGTTTCAAAGCGTATTTTTAGCCGTTTTGTCAGCACCGTATAGGGCGCTACAAGATAAGGCTGCGGGGTCAAAAAATAACGCCGTTCATCTTGATAAGATATGATTGTCAACCAATGCGATGACAGCGGCCAACGCAGATCAAAATGAAATTGATTGCCAAAGGATGCCGACCGACGCCAGCCATGAAACAGCCGGTAGCGCCGTTCAAAATTGCACCCGATCTGCCAATCAATTTCATTTTGCACGCGGCCCGCAATGGCGCCGTGAAGACGAACAAGCTGGCCCGTCATCTGATCGGCCCAATATCGTTCAATTGACAGGCCATGCTGATAGGAAACTGTCTTTTTGTCCCCACGGCGAAGCGATAAAAAGTCAAGCCCAGCCCACGACATTTGGTGGTGCATAGCATCGCGCCCACGGCTTTCCAAGCTTTTACCAAGCCGTGCTGCGATGGTCGTTAATATCCGGTTTTCCCGATGCCAGCCAACCAAATAACGAAGCGCAAATCCATCACTGCCAATCGCCGGTTGACTGGTCACATTCTTGGCAAGCTGCAAGGTAAGTTGTTGGAGCCCGCCTTGGTAATCTGGCCGGCTCATCATAAATTTTGTTGTCATTTGCGTTAGATAGCCTGAGGGGGCAAAGACATTATGCCGAATATGGCGGGCATCACCACAAAGATAGGGCTGAAGCTGACAAAATTGATCAATTTGTGACCCTTTGGCGATTGGCACAATATCTTGTTGCGGCGCATCAATTAAAGATTTCTGGCGACCGACCCGAAGCTGCATAATCGCATCTTGTATCCAAAGATCGCCGCAGGCTTTTTCAATCTTTCGTAATAGCGGCCATTGCGGGGAAGACCGGTAAAGAATCCGCATTTTTTGAAAGAATGGTTTGGCCGTTGTGCATCG
>DFSK01000054.1:0-3639 GCA_002378605.1 Alphaproteobacteria bacterium UBA3439 | reverse complement strand
GCAAACCAAGCATCAAAGCAATCGCCGTACGATATGAGGGTTGGGACAAATGATCAAAACGGCCCAGATTCGCCAGATTCGAAGATATGGCCGCGTTTTGTTGATGTACTGGCAAGCCATGGCTGTCGCGCCCTTGCGCATGCACCAGAGACATTTCGAAATCTGCCGAAACAAGGATAACGCCACCGCAAAACCAAAATTTCAAACGCTGCAAAAAAGGGCGGCTTATATCAATCTTACAATATCGCATCATCACCTCAAGATTATCACAAGGAAATGAGTTACAATTTGCAGAACATGCTATGTTTGGTTAACTCAAACGGTCAATATCGTCACGTCCAAATTGCTATTTACAGGATCGATTTCAGCTTTTCAGTAATAAAGGCGATCGGCTCATTATGCACGATCGTGCCTTTAAAGCTGCCATCATCACGATATAGAAATACCGCGGCGCTATGATCATAGAGATAATCCCCATCGCCTTGGTCATTCTTTTGGGCATAGACACCAAATTGTTGCAGCACCGATCGCACTTTGTCCGGCGATCCGGTTAGGCCGGTAACATTGGCATCAAACAGGCTAAGATATTGCTTTAATTGTTCTGGTGTATCGCGTTCAGGATCGACCGTGACAAATATAATCTGCAGCGCCTTTGTATTCACACCCGCTATTTCCAGATCATCGCGGGCAGCGGCAAGCATTGTCAAAGTGGTCGGGCAAACATCCGGACAAAAGGTAAAACCAAAAAACAGCGCAATTGGCCGATCGGCAAAATCACCGGCATTTCGCGCAATGCCATTTTGATCAATTAGCTCGATTTGATTATCGTGAAACTGCGGAATGCCGATTGTGGTTTTTTTGGCAAATTGGTCAGAAATCAAAAACACGCTAACCGCAACCCCGAGAAACAATATAGCCGCGGCAATGACCCAGCCCATCTTGCTCGCCGTCACGCGGCGTTCCTGATCTGGCTGCGCATCGGCGTTTCCGGTGGGGGTGGGCGATGTTGCATGATCCTGTTCCATGCCCTAGATGTAGGCGAATAGGCAGGGGCTTTCAAGGCTTTGCTTTTTATCATAATCTGCGGTTATGGCGACGGCGGAAATCAGGCCAGACCAAAGCCTTTGCCCGATCACGAATGAAAGATTGTCATTGCCAATCGGTTTTGATTATAGTGCGATGCCGGCGGCGAATAAACCGCCAAGCCAAACCACATAAACCATGACGAGTCGATATTCATGTATGCTTTTGCCATCCTCATTGACCAGATCATCAATCTTTATATCTGGACTCTGCTTGCCTATCTTGCGACGGGTTGGTTAATCGCATTTAAAATTATCAACCCGTGGCAGCCAATTGTACGGATGATTATTGATGTTCTGGCACGAATCCACGAACCATTATTGCGGCCCGTACGCCGGATTTTGCCGGATTTTGGGGCGCTCGATGTCAGCCCGATCGTGTTGTTTCTTTTGGCGCAATTCCTGCGCAATCTTCTGCAAAGCACCATAGCGGGCTAGGCTCTACCGGCGTGGTTACGATGACCGCAAAACAAGCGCGGACGAAAAAGGGATAAGTCGCCATGACAGATGCAAAAATAATTGACGGCAAGGCATTTTCAGAAAAGCTGGTCACACAGGTGGCAGCCGAGGTCGAAATCTTTGCCAAGGCCACCGGTGAGGTACCCGGCCTCGCTGTTGTTCTTGTTGGCGAAGATCCGGCAAGTCAGGTTTATGTTCGCAACAAAAGCGAACGAACCAGCGCTGCGGGTATGCGGTCAATTGAACATCGTCTTGACCGTGACACTGACGAGGCCAGCTTGCTAGCCCTTATCGAAACATTAAATCAAGATGATATGGTTGACGGGATTTTGGTGCAATTGCCACTTCCCGATCAGATCGACGCTGATGCGGTCATCAATGCCATTCGTCCAGACAAAGATGTTGACGGGTTTCATGTGGTCAATGCTGGTTTGCTGGCAACCGGTCAGGATTCGCTTGTACCTTGCACGCCTTATGGCTGTCTTTTGCTTCTTCGCGATCAATTGGGCGATTTATCAGGGCTTCACGCTGTTGTTGTTGGCCGGTCAAACATTGTTGGTAAACCGATGGCGCAATTGCTTCTTGGTGAGAGCTGTACAGTGACAATCGCCCATTCGCGCACCAAAGATCTTACGTCAATCTGCCAGCAAGCCGACATTCTTGTTGCCGCTGTCGGGCGGCCCGAAATGATTACCGATGCCCATATCAAAAAGGGCGCGACGGTTATTGATGTTGGCATTAATCGGGTACCGGCCCCTGAACGCGGGGACGGTAAATTTCGGCTAACCGGCGATGTTGATTTTAACGCAGCGGTAAAACAGGCTGGCGCAATCACCCCTGTACCGGGCGGCGTTGGCCCAATGACAATTGCCTGTCTTTTGCGCAATACGCTTGTTGCTGCGGCACGGCGTCACGGCGTCACCACCGGAAAAATCTGATAGAGATCACGAATGGTACAAATTGGCTGGCCAAAAGTGGCTGGCGAAAACAGAAAACCCATGTGATCCGGCGCGCTGGATTGACCCTTTTAAAAAGGAATGCACATCATCATGCAGTTTGACCAAATTATTCTTATCGTGGCATTGTTATGTGTCGCTGGCATTCTTTTCTGGGGCGTGATCACAATGGCGCGTGGTGGCGCCTATAATGTAAAAAACTCAAACCGGATTATGCGATACCGGATTATATTTCAGGCGATCGCATTGATTTTGATCTTGGGCTTGATGTGGTATCGAAGCAGCAATGGTTAACCCCACCCGCATGGCCGCATCTTGCGGTAATGCCAATAAAATAGAATCGATAGGCGATTATGGTAAAGCTGAATAAAATCTATACTCGAACTGGCGATGCTGGTGAAACCAGTTTGGTCAATGGCATGCGCGTTTCAAAACATGCGCGCCGGCCATCGGCCTTTGGCGAGGTTGACGAAGCCAATTCAGTGATTGGCCTAGCTCGGCTTCACACTGGCGATATTGCTGATGCTGATGCGATGCTGGCACGGATTCAAAATGATCTGTTTGATCTTGGCGCCGATATCGCCACGCCAGAAACCGACAAGCCAGCCTTGCGCATTACAAGCGAACAGGTGACCCGGCTGGAAACCGAAATTGACATGATGAATGCCGAACTTGATCCGCTTGGGTCATTTATTCTTCCCGGCGGCAGCTCAGCTTCAGCCTGGTTACATCTGGCACGCACTGTAACACGGCGCGCCGAACGCCATATGACCGAACTTGCCGCCGAAGAAGTCGTCAATGTTGATGCAATGCGCTATGTAAACCGTTTGTCAGATCATCTTTTCGTGCTTGCCCGCCGATTAAATGAAAATGGCAAGACCGACGTATTATGGCGTCCCGGGCAAAATTCAGGGCAGAAATAGACAGGTTTTTGATAAGGGTCACCCCTAGGGTGGCTTTGACAATATTGCGGAGGATATGGAAATGAAGGTTCTGGTTCCGGTAAAACGGGTTATTGACTATAACGTCAAAGTGCGCGTGAAGGCCGATCAATCAGGTGTTGAACTTGCCAATGTGAAAATGGCAATGAACCCCTTTGATGAAATCGCTGTCGAGCAAGCCTTGCGGCTTCGCGAAGCTGG
>DFSK01000023.1:594-4211 GCA_002378605.1 Alphaproteobacteria bacterium UBA3439 | reverse complement strand
CCTGCATATTTTGTTAGAGACAAAGGGCAAGGTAGTGGTCATTGGGTCTGGTTTTGGCTGAATTGCCTCGGCCTTGCGTATGCGGGCGCGCGGCTATGACGTTACCTTGATTGACCGGTTGTCGGCCATTGGTGGGCGGGCGCAGGTGTTTGAACGTGGCGGCTTTCGCCATGATGCAGGGCCAACCGTCATCACCGCGCCATTTCTGTTTGACGAGCTGTTTGCGCTATTTGGGGAAAAGCGCGAAGATCATGTCGAATTTCGAGCGCTTGACCCATGGTACCGGTTTTATTTCCATACAGGCGAGCAATTTGATTATCGCCCATCAATTGAAGATACCAATGATGAAATCAGGCGATTTTCACCAGATGATGTTGCTGGCTATGCCAAATTGCTTGGCGCATCAAAAGCAATTTTTGAGGTTGGCTTTGAAAAGCTTGCCGACAAGCCTTTTTCCAAATTCACTTCGATGCTGGCGCAGATTCCAAGCCTGTTAAAATTACAAAGCTATTTTTCAGTCGCCGGCATTGTGAATAAATATATCAAACACCCATTATTGCGGCAGGCTTTTTCGATCCACCCTTTGCTGGTTGGGGGCAACCCTTTTAGCACGACATCAATCTATGCTCTGATCCATTATCTTGAACGGCGCTGGGGGGTATTTTTTGCCATGGGCGGCACTGGCCGGCTTGTTGCCGAGCTGGATGCGCTATTACGCCGCGTTGGGGTAAACATTATCCTTAATACCGATATTGCCAGCATTGATCTAAAAGATGGCAGGGCGATTGGTGCCACAACCGCCGACGGCACGCATTTTGCCGCCGACAGGGTTATTTGCAATGGCGACCCGCCAACCGTCTATAGCCAGATGTTGCCAGCGAAAAATGCTGGCCGGAAACGCCTGATGCCGGAATCAATGACCCAATATTCAATGGGCTTGTTTGTTTTGTTTTTCGGCACACGCAAAACCTATGACGACATCGCACATCACACAATCTGGATGGGGCCGCGTTACAAGGAATTGCTGGCAGATATTTTTGATCGCAAAATTCTGGCCGATGATTTCTCGCTTTATCTTCACCGCCCAACCGCGACCGATAAAAGCTTTGCCCCTGAAGGCTGTGACAGTTTTTACGTCTTATGTCCGGTTCCAAATCTACGCGCCGATATTGACTGGAACGTGACAGGACCTGATTTGCAAAACCGCATCATCAGGGCATTATCCGAAACCAATTTGCCTGATCTGGAAAATGTGATTTCGGATCCGTTTTATATGACACCCGAAGATTTCAAAAATGATTACCGGTCAATGCATGGGGCGGGTTTTTCGATTGCACCGATTTTCATGCAATCAGCATGGTTCCGGTTTCACAATCGTGACCCGCATATTCCCAATCTTTATTTTGCCGCCGCTGGTGCCCATCCGGGCGCTGGTATTCCAGGCGTTTTATGTTCGGCAAAGGTGGTCGAACGCTTGGTTGCCGAAGATGAAGACAAACAGACCATCGCCACAGCCCCTATTGCTGCGCTATGATTGTGATCTAATCATTTCGAAAGTTTGGTAGATCATGGTGACCACAGCCCATAGCGAGACAATGACAGCCGATAAAGCGCTTGCGGTCTATGGGAAAAGCTTTCACTGGGCGCGGCGCTTTCTAGGCCAGCATATGGGCATGAAGGCAGCACAGCTTTATCAATTCTGCCGCGTTCTTGATGATATGGCTGATGGTGATATTCAACATGGCCCAAAACGGCTTGGCCATATCCGCAAGGATCTTTTGACCGCTGGTACTGCCAGCGACCCGCTTTTAACCCATTTCCAGCCCTTTTTGACCAAACAGAAATTTCCGACAAAGGTTATTGTGGCGCTGATCGACGGGTTACTGAGTGACCAGAAACCGGTTCGCATCAAATCCGATGCCGAATTGCTGTCCTATGCGTATCATGTTGCCGGTACCGTCGGGATTTTGATGTGTAATGTCCTTGATTGCGATGATGAGCAGGCGCTGGGTCATGCCATTGACCTTGGCATTGCCATGCAGCTTACCAATATCGCCCGCGATGTTCTGGAAGATGCCGAAATGGGGCGGCGCTATCTTCCGGCAAGCTGGGTTGGCGATCTTGCCCCTGAACAGATTGTCGTGCTGGCAAAAACACCCAATGACGATGCCGCAGTGACCAGTCACCAACGCCGTTTCGCGCCTTCTGACCTTGGCCGATGCCTATTACAAAAGCGGCATCGCCGGGTTATCCTATTTGCCATTGCGGGCGCATATATCGATTGCCGTTGCCGCGCTTGTCTATCGGCAAATTGGCGTCCAGCTTGCACAGCAAAACTATCCTTGGCATGGCGGCCGCCAAAGCACCAGCATCAGCACCAAAATAAGATGCAGCTTACGCGCTTTTGGCACATTGCGTCTTCGGTTTCAAAAAGCCGCACCGCATGAGTCAAATTTGCATGATGCGATAAGAGGTTTGCCGCATGTCAGATGAGGCATCAAATGACATGGCTAAACAAATGGCCGTTGATTGTCTTGGGGCAGGCTGCGCCAGCTTATCACTTGCCGCAAGAGCGTCTGAATTTACCGATCATCATTTCACCATTATCGACCCCGAAACGCATAAGGCCGATGATCATATCTGGGGCTTTTGGGCGATGCCGTGGTTACGTGAAGCCAGTGACGGCGCGCGCAAACAATGGTTTAAATGGCGCATCATCAGCCCCGACCGCATGATTGAAAGATCGTCACAAGATCATCCCTATTCGGCAATCCACCGCTATGAATGGTTGGAAAAATGCCGCCAAAAGGCGCTTGCGGCAGGGGTGAATTTTCAGCCAGAACCAGCCTCAAAACAGGTGTTGCAAATATTGGACAGCCGCCCGCCATCAATGAAAGATGGGGTGATGCTTCAACATTTTTCCGGCTATGAAATCACCGCCGATCGTGATGTTTTTGACAGCACAACAGCAATTTTGATGGATTTTCGCTGCGACCAGAGCCGCGGCATGCATTTCATTTATTGCCTTCCCTTTAGCGCACGCAACGCGCTTGTTGAATCAACCTTATTTTCACCTGAATTAGCCCCCGAACCTTTTTATGATTCTGCCATCAGGCGTTACTTAAAAGAGATTATTGGCATTGATGACTATCGCATAACCCGCCGCGAAAAAGGCGTTATTCCGATGGCAACCCTGCCGCCGCGTGACCCGAATTTGACCGGCATTGGTGCAAATGGCGGCGCCATCAGGCCGTCAAGCGGCTATGCTTTTAGCTTTATCCAAAAGCAAATTGATCAGATCATTGCCAGCGCAAAACCGGGCCAGCCTTTAACCGTCAAAACACCGCATAGCCGGTTTGAATTATTCATGGACGGTATTTTTCTGCGTGTTATCCGCCATCACCCAGAACTGGCGCCACAGATTTTTACCGCGATGGCAGACCGGCTTACAGGTGATGAGTTTGCCCTTTTCCTTAGTGGCGAAGCAGGGGCGCGCCTATGGACAAAACTGGTTCTTGCCATGCCAAAATGGCCATTTATTTGCGCGCTTTTTCAAAGTGACAAGGCAGGAAAATCATGATTGAAGGGCTGGTCTTACTCGATATGGCAAGCGTGAT
>DFSK01000023.1:0-266 GCA_002378605.1 Alphaproteobacteria bacterium UBA3439 | reverse complement strand
TCACTTGCTGAAGCGGCAAAATTCATCACCAGCTATTGCGCTGCAGCCGGTCTTGTCATTGCGATCTGGATCATGTTTCCCGCGGTCACTTTGACGCTTTTCCTCATCATTTCGATGGTTCATTTTGGCAGGGGCGATGCGTTGGCAAAATCGAGGCCGGTTTTTATGATGCAGGTTTTGCTTCATGGCGGTTTGCCGATTTTCGGCATTATCTATTTCCAGCAAACAAGCGTCATCCCGCTATTTGATGCCCTGACAAATGGCGA
>DFSK01000114.1 GCA_002378605.1 Alphaproteobacteria bacterium UBA3439 | reverse complement strand
GCGATTGATCATCCTGATTTATTAATCGTGGCGCGAAATGCCTCGCCGCTGGCATTGGGCATTGGTGATGATGCTTGTTATATCGGGTCAGACGCGATTGCTTTGTCGCATTTAACGCGAAAGGTGGTTTACCTGAAAGATCATGATTACGCGCTGGTTCGCGCCGATGGTGTTTCGGTTTATCAGGCCGATGGCACGCCAGTGAATCGTGAGGCGGTTATTGTGGCGGCAAGCCCGGGCCTGGTCGATAAGGGCGGTTATCGCCACTATATGGAAAAAGAAATTCACGAACAGCCTGATGCCATTGCCCATTCATTGGCGGCGATGACAAATGAATTTGGCCGTCTTACCGCGCAGATGAGCGACGAGGCGCTTCGGTCTATCGACGGTATTGTCATGGTGGCAGCGGGAACCAGCCATTATGCGACGCAGATTGCCCGCTATTGGATTGAGTCGCTGGCGCGGGTGCCGGTGACTTGTGAAGTGGCATCCGAGTTTCATTATCGCCAGCCAGCCACAGCACCCTATAATACGGCAATTGCCATTTCGCAATCAGGCGAAAGTCTTGATACGCTGATGGCCATGCGCCATGCAGCGTCATGCGGTCTGCAAACAATAGGGTTGGTCAATGTGCCAAGCAGTACGATTGCGCGTGAAGCCGATGCTGTTTTGCCAACGCGGGCAGGGCCGGAAATCGGCGTTGCCAGCACCAAGGCTTTTACCGCGCAATTGACCGTTTTGCTGTGTTTTGCCGTGGCGCTGGCGCGGGCCAAGGGACAAATTGACGATGCGCGCGCCGAGGCAATCCATGCCGAAATTCAAGCCTTGCCCGGATTGGTTGGCAAAGCCCTTGGGCTATTCGATGCCATCCGGCCAGTCGCGCATCAGCTGTCGCAAGCCAGATCGGCGCTTTATCTTGGACGCGGGGCGCTTTACCCGCTGGCAATGGAAGGCGCGTTAAAACTGAAAGAGCTAAGCTATATCCATGCTGAAGGCTTTGCCTCTGGTGAAATGAAGCATGGGCCAATTGCCCTGATTGAAGAAGATTTGCCTATCGTTGCGTTGTTGGCA
This sequence comes from Alphaproteobacteria bacterium UBA3439, assembly GCA_002378605.1. Classification (GTDB taxonomy): domain Bacteria; phylum Pseudomonadota; class Alphaproteobacteria; order Puniceispirillales; family Puniceispirillaceae; genus UBA3439. The sequence goes on along the minus strand of DFSK01000114.1, from coordinate 7,556 downwards.
GCAGATGCGGTAATGGCAAAAGCCAGCAGCAATCTTCGCGAGGCCAGCGCCCGTGGTGGCAAAATCATCCTCTTATCCGAAGCAAGGGCGGCCGCCGAGGTTGATTATGCAAGCGCGGTCATCACCGTGCCTGATGTTGATCCGCTTCTTGCGCCCATTCTGCTTGCCATTCCAGCGCAGATTTTGGCCTATTTAACCGCGGTTGAAAAAGGCACTGATGTCGACCAGCCACGCAATCTGGCAAAATCAGTGACCGTGGAATAGCTGCCAACGTAGGTAGTTTGTGACAGGTTATTTGTGTTTTACTGCGACTTTAAGGTCATTATATTTGTGGTTTTTAGACATTTCTGATGACCAAAAATTCCAAAAAAACTTGCACAGCACCGCCATAGCTAAATATGACTTACAGTGCCAAATATGACTTACAGCGCCAAACATAACCTAGGCTTGGCCCAGCACAAAACAGCCATCTGGATCATGTGACTGTTTCCACTTCCCTCTTACCGATTTGTCAGCGTGGCAGATCAATGTCCATCTCATACATGGCCCAGTCGGTTTTTGTCGCGACCTTGTCATAAAGGGCGCGGGCACGATAATTATCATCGCGTGTAATCCAGCGGATTTTTGCCCATTTCGCTTTTTTGCCAATTGATTTTAGTTCGCCTAGTAATAATTTTGCGGCATCACTGCCCCGGTCTTGGGGCTTGACGACCAAATCATCCAGAAATCCCAGATTTACGCCTCGCAATGGACTTGGCATTGCCCGGTAATGTGCAAGACCGATTAACTGCCCTTTATCTTCTGCGACAATGCCTGTTAACGGATGGCCCGCATCCATTAACCACGCCCATGTTGCTGATATGCCGTCATCAGTTAGGTCTGATTTGTAATGTTCAGCGTAAAAGCGATAAACATCCAGCCAATTGTCAAAATCTGACGCATCCAAAGCACGAATTGATGTCATTACATCTCTCCCAAAACCGGTGTCATAAGCCCTAAACATCTTTTCTATTCGGTTTTAGGGATTCTTGAAACTGACTCTTCGTTAAATCAGCGATTTGTCATGTGATCGAATATCAAACTTGTTTCCTTTCGGCCGAGCTAACCGCATAGGGTCGGCTATAATGAAGCACGGCGTCTATCTATGAACCTATGATATAGTGGGCCGTATGGATCAAAAGCTGGAAAAATCTGACACAAGCCAGCGCGCGGATAAGCCATTTGCCTTTGGGGGTTGGTTTGATGAAAAACGCTGATTGGGCTTTGGTGATATCGCTTGGCGTTCTATGGGGAATGAGCTTTGTTTTTGTCGAGTTGCTTCTTGCCTATCTCAGCCCCTTTATGATTGTCTATCTACGAGTGGCGATCGGCGCTTTTTTTCTATTGGCCTATGTTCTGATGAAAAGGCCAGCCTTTGAATGTTCTGCCGAAAACATCATCAATCTTATGATTATGGCGCTTTTGAATAATGTGATCCCATTTCTATTGATTACCATTGGCCAACAGACGACAACTGGTGGCCTTGCCGCCATTTTAAATGCAAATACGGCTTTTGTGACGATGGTTCTGGCGGCCGCGCTTGTGCCGCATGAAGCATTGACCGTAAACCGTGTGGCGGGTGCCTTGATTGGTGTTGTTGGTGTCACAATGGCGATCGGCTATCAAAATATTTTTCAGCTTTATGATGGGAATAGCGGCAAATATCTCATTTTGCTGGCAACCATTTCATATGCTTTGGCCGGTATATGGGCAAAATTGCGGATGCAGTCATTGTCGCCGATGATTGCGGCAACGGGGATGTTGGTGATGAGCACCCTTATTCTAACGCCCTATGCCTTCACATTTCATTTTGATGAGATGGTGTCACTGAATTTTCTAGTCATTCAATACGCGTTGGCATTTGCCTTATTCTGTTCGGTAATTGCCTATTTTCTCTATTTCAAAATTCTTGAGAGGACTGGTGCTGGCAATCTACTTATTTGTACAATTATCATCCCGCCATCATCAATTCTATTAAATGCTATCCTCTTAGAGCAAATGATTACAATGGCTGAAATGGCGGGGCTGGCTGTTATCACCACAGGCTTGCTTGTTCTGGATGGAAGGATTTTAGGCAAAATACTGAAATAAAACATAAATAGAGATAAATTACGGCTCTATTTAACGATAGGTAACCATATTTCAGTTTAAATATATAAAATAGAATAAAAACATTATGTTAAATATTAAAAGATCAGGATTAGTATAACCCTACTGATGCAGCTTTATCAACTGGAGGGCAATTGCATGTTACGCCAAACCTTAATTTCAGCCCTCGCGCCGCAAATTAGCGTGTCATGCCGGATTCTGGTGCTAGGAAGCATGCCGGGGGCAATCTCGCAAAAGAACGCAGAATATTATGCACATCCACGGAATTTGTTCTGGGATTGCATCGAGACCGCGTTTCAAATTGACCGAAACGCGCCTTACCAAGCGCGCCTCGCGGCTTTAAATGATGCGCATATTGGGCTTTGGGATGTACTGGCAACATGCAGCCGCAAGGCATCATCGGATGCGACAATCCGTGATGCAAAATGCAATGATTTTGTAAAATTATTAGCGGCTTATCCAAAGATTAGTCGAATTTGCCTGAATGGGCGCACTGCCTTTGATTATTGGCGTCGTCTGGTCATACCGTCTTTTGCCGAAGATCCTGCCAAGGATTTGCCTGCTGATGTTGAAATTATTGGCTTGCCGTCAACATCGCCTGCACATGCGGCGCTATCGCCTGCGGTCAAACTTGACGCTTGGTGCGCTGCCCTAAGCAAAAAATGATTTCTAGCCCTCGCCGGTGATCTTGTAGGCTATCGGGCAATTTTGAAATATGGAAACGGCGATAAAAACCTGTTATTGGTCAATCGCCTGCCGTGATTGGAAGACATTGCCAATGTCAAAAGTGATGAAAATTTCTGAATTTACTGATGATCAAAGCGATCAAGTGGTTACCCTATGGGAAAAATGTGGCCTTACCCGCAGTTGGAATGATCCGCAAAAAGATATTGGTCGCAAAAATAGCGATCTGAACGGAAAATTTCTTGTTGGCCAAGTTGATGGGGTTCTTATGGCCTCAATCATGATTGGCTATGATGGGCATCGTGGCAGCATTAATTATCTGGCTGTCGACCCTGATTATTCTGGCGCGGGTTATGGCAAGATTTTGATGGCTGAGGCTGAACGCTTTCTGATATTGGCCGGCTGTCCAAAGATCAATTTTTGCGTCAGAACCGATAATGACAAGGTTGTTGAATTCTACCAAAAGCTTGGTTACGCGATTGAACCTGTTCACCTTCTCGGCAAGCGTTTAATCAAAGACGACTAAATTGGAAATCCTGTAAATGCTTGCGTTTTTTACCCTATTAGCCTTTGTTGCCTTCATGGTTGGCACGCCTGGGCCAGCCAATTTGATTGTGATGCTGGCGGGGGTTCGCCAAGGGCTGCGCCAATGCATCGGTTTTATTCTAGGGCTGATTGTTGGCAAAATTGCACTAAACCTATTTATTGGATTTGGCTTTGGTCTTGTTTTGGCCAAGGCACCGGTCTGGCAAATGCTGTTCAGCTATGTCAGTGCCGGCTATATGATTTGGCTTGCGCTGAAATCATGGCCAGTAAGTGATGCCGACACAAGTAACGCCGGACCTGCGCCGGATCATTTCCGGTTTCGCAACGGCCTATTTGTTCATCCACTTAATCCCAAAGCATGGGTTATGTGTGTGTTAGCATGGGGAAAATTTGCCCCAGCTCTTGGAGATTTTTCGGTTCAATTGCCCGTGGTTATCCTGACCTTTGCCTTCTGCCAGCTTGGTCTACATAGCCTTTGGTGCTGGCTTGGGACGATTATGGGCAAAAGCCTTCGCAATAATGTGCGGCTAACGCGTGCGATGATTATTTCAACGGTTATCATCGTCCTGATTGCGGTTCTGTTTTAACCGGTTGTTTGGCGAAATCGCCGTGATATGGCGGCTGGCTCTATTGTCTGAAAGCAGATGCTGCCGATTGCGAAATAGCGCCAAGATTTCTAAAGCTAATCACAAAATTTAACTGGTCAACGGCGCTAACGTCACGGTCGGCAACAGGGTCATGTTCATAATTGATGGTGATATATAAACAATCTTGAACGCCACCATTCCAGCTAAGCGCGGCAGTGCTTTTCTTGCGCGCGGTTTTGCCATAAGACAAATCCCATAATTGGGTCGCCGAAAATTGCCAGCCACCGATAAGTGATTGGCTATAGCTGGCGGATAATTCTTCGCGATCATCATCACTGCTGGAAAAATAGGCTTTTGCAAGCTGGTTATGCGTCACGGTTAAACTGCCGGTGCCAAGCGCTGAGGAGAGCGACGTCTTTGATTCATTCAAGGTCAGGTCCTTTGATGAAAGCCGTCCCGACCAGCGCAGATTTAGGCTGTTTGCCGGATTTACCGTAAGGCTTGCAACATAGTCAGAATATTTGTCGCCTTGATCGGTGTTCAGACCAGCCGATGTTTTCCCCGACAGGCGGCGGCTAACGCCAAGAAAACTAGACACATCACCAAAAAAATTATCCTTGGTTGTTGCTGAAACGCCAATATCAGCCCGCGTTCCGGGTAATATATAATCCTTGCCCTGATAGCGGTTCAAAAGAAAAAGATTGGCTTCGTCTATACGGTAATCACTGGCGTCACGATTGGGGATAATTGATGTCCGGTCTTTGCCGCCAACAAAGGCTAGTCGGGCTTGCGGCTCGAAAATTGCGCTGCGGTTTGCGCCGACAACGGCAATCGGCAACCGCCAGCCAAGTGAAGCTGCGGGGGTGAGAAAACTTATGTCACCAAGCGTTGTTGCTGAACTATCCGGCTTGGTATGGATGCTATAGTAATTGCCGGTAACATTCGCCTCATAATTGGCAACGCCAAGCGGCAGATCAAAATCTTCCGCCACTTCAAAAATGCCGCTCCACCGCGCCAAATCATGGCCTTGATCATTATCCAATTGCACGGCGCTAAGCTCGGTTCGGAACTGCTGGTTTCCGCGCCAGCCTTTTTCGGTTTTTTCATAGAAAATTGACGGCAGAACAGTCGGCTCGTTCAAAATTTTGTCGCTTGCAAGCAGTGATTGGCGGTCGGATGCTTCAATGCTGTAATAGCGGTTATCGATTGTTCTTGTTGCCGAGATGGTTGATTTTAGTGAGGTATCATCATTGAAATCATACCGGCGCATAAATGTATCTTGACTTGCCCGACGAAGATTGGCCTTGGTGTTCCACCCATTGCCGATGCGGCTTGCATAGGTCGCGTCAACAGCGCCGACAAGCTCACGGTTCTTCTTATAGGTTTCAACATTGGCTGTGTAGATGGTGGCGTTCAGCTCGGCCTTATCCCATAATTTGCGATAGCGCGATTTTACACCAAGCCCACGATATTGATATTTGTAAGTGGTGAATTCGACATCACTTGTTTCATCAATGATCTGATAATAGGGGATTGATGGGGTGAAGCCTAAATCTGAACTGACAATAAAGCTTGGGGTCAAAAAGCCCGAACGACGCCGCACTGTCCAATCTGGATGCGTCAGAAATGGTAGATAGCCAACCGGCACGTTCAGCACACTCATACGCATATTGTAATGGGTAATGGTTTGCGTTTTTTCATTCCGAATAGATTGGCTGGCTTTGATGTCCCACAGGGGCCGTTCACCGTTCAAAAAATCACATTTGCATGGGGTAAAGCGGCTGGCGTCAAAAATGCCTCTGTCCCCGGCAATTCGGTCAGCATGATCGGCCGATATCCACTCGCCACTGGTAAAATTTGAAATGATGGTTTCGGCAAGAATATGCGAAAATTCGGTGTCGAGCTCCATAATGGCAGCGTTGGTGACTGTGCCATCGCCATCAATGTGAACAACATTGCCGCGGGCAATGGCTTTGTTCTGGTTGCGATAATAGGTCACTTCATCAGCGCGCAAGGTGTTATTAGCCTGTTTCAATTCGACATTGCCAGTTGCAAAAAGGCTGCCGTCAGCCTGATTCACAACAACATTGTCGGCTTCGAATCCAATCGGTTCATCGGCGGCAAATGCGAAATTGGCCGGCAAAATAAGCGCCAATATGAATAGCACAAAATGCAGGCGGCAATTGATGAATAAAAACCCCAAGACGCTTAACCCTTATGCCGAAATATTGTTTTGTTAATCATGACCTATCGCTAGCCTGTTTTACCCTCTATGTCCATGCCAAGCCGTGTCAAATGCTGCCTGGCGAAGCGCATCCACCTTATTGGCCATTGCTTTGCTGGTAAACGGAAAATCTGTAAAGGCGGTGCTTTGCAATTGATGGCGGTACTGATCATCATTTAAAAGCTGCGCAAAGCCATCACGAAATGAAGCGACTGACGGCTTGTCGATGATCAATGCGCGGCCTTCGGCCACTTCGGGGATTCCGCCACGTCTTGTTGTAAGCACGGCGCATCCGGCTGCCAAAGCTTCAACCACAACCTTGCCAAGCGGTTCTTGCCATAATGAGGGGCAGGCGGCAATCGCGGCACGTTCCTGCCAGTCACGAACCTTGTCCAAGGGAATGAAGCCGGTCATTTCTGCCTGATCACCAAGTGGTTGAATAGCTTTTGCCACTTTTGCTTCATAGCTATTGGGGTCGGCCTGCTCGAACCTGCGCGCGCCAGCAATGACAAGTCGCCATTCAGAATAGGATGGCAGAATATCGGCAAGTGCCTGCGCGCATTCCAAAATGCCCTTTTCCGGCACCATGCGGCCAGCAAGAAAGATAATCGGCTCTTTGTTAGGCGGCGTTTTCAACCGGCGTGAAACGCCAATTGGGAAAACACTGACTTTTGCCAAGCCCTCGGCATCAAGGGCAAGACCATCAAGAAAACACGCCTTGATATATTGTGAAACACAAATAATTTGAGCCAGCTTTGCTACCAGATCTTTGCGCTCGGCAATGGTCTTTGACCCTTTCATATCGCGAGGATCATTTGGAAGGAAAAGCGTGACGGGAATATCGGGCCTTTTTGCGGCGATATAAGACGCAACATTGCACCTGCCATGAATTTCGATCAAATCAGGTTTGGGATGTAGATTGAGTTGGCGAAGATAGGCCAAAGCAAAACCGATATTTTGGCCAAAAAGCCATGCCATTTTGGGTTTAATCGCAACAAAATTCATATTGGGAAAAGGCGTGCGCACCGCGCGCCCGAAAATTTTGAACCTATGCCCCGATGTACTGGCTTTTGTGATGTCATGAACATAGGTCGCAACGGCGCCAGCATTTGCCGGTGAAAAGGCTTCTTTGGCAGGCAGTAAAATATCTATATTCAGGGCATCATCTGATTTTTTCATTAATTCATTCCAACTGATCGGGCCAACTGATCGGGCCAAAAGATTGGGGTAAAAGATTGGGGTAAATGACTTTGTACGCTTGTACCAGTCTATTGCATCATTTGAACTACACAACAGGTTACTTATTGTGGTGTAATAAAAACATGATTTCGAACCTGCTTGCTGATAAGTGACAATCACATATGCTT
>DFSK01000131.1 GCA_002378605.1 Alphaproteobacteria bacterium UBA3439 | reverse complement strand
GCGCGCACTTCTTCGGCTTTGGCCAGCGGCCATACAGCAAAAAGAAAAGCGGTGCCAAGCCCGAAACCGGCAGCAATCATCAATGGCACCGGATAGATTGTCTTTGCCAGCGGGACAGTGACATAGCTGGACAGGATGTGAATGGCAAATAGGGGGGCAATAGCCGCAACGGCAAGCCCTGCCGCAACACCGCAAGCGGCGACCACAAATATCTGCAAAAGATAAATCCGGAAAATCAAAATTGACGGTGCGCCAAGGCATTTCAGCGTGGCAATAACGGGCATCCGGCTTGCCAGCCACGCACGAACAGCACCGGCAACGCCAAGCCCGCCAATAAGAAGGGCGGTCAGGCCGACAAGCACCAGAAAAATTTCTGCTTGATTGATAAAACGGTCAAAACCGGGGGCGGCTTTGGCAACTTCGCGCACTCTTGCATGGGTTGGTTCGGTAAGCTGGTTCAATGTGGCCATTGCCGCATCGCGGTCGTCGGGGTTATCAAGCAAAAGCCGGTAACGATAGGTTATAAATGACCCCGGTTGCTGGAGGCCGGTGGCGGCCAAGGTTTTATCAGAAATCAGCACACGCGGGCCAAAACTGACAAAGCTGATTGACCGGTCAGGCTCGATGGTCAGAGCGGCGCGTACCTCAACATCGAGATTGCCAAGGCGGGCGCGGTCGCCCGGTTTCAATCCGAGACTGCGAAGCAAAGCGTCGTCGGCGACAATCCCCGTCTGATCAAGCGCAGCTGCAAGCGGCATTGAAGGCGCGGTCGCGGCGGTGCCGACAAGCGGCCAATTGCTGTCTACCGCTTTTAATTCAACCAGCTTTCGCCGGTCACCTGCTTGCAGCATGGCACGCATCTGAACCACTTCTGACACGGTGCCAAAATTGCTGGCGGCCTCGATAATATCGGGACTTGGCGCGGTGTGAAGGCTGCTGATTTCAATATCGCCGCCAAGCAAAATGCGGGCATTATCATTTATGCCGCTTCGCATTGATTCAGCAACTGAACCAACGGTGCCAATAGCGGCGACGCCAAGAAGCAAGGCGCCTAAAAAGACCCGAAACCGGCCAAGACTGCCGCTCATTTCGCGCTTGGCAAGCTGCCAAGCAAAGCCCCATCCGTCACGGCTTGCGGTAATCCGACTCATGTCATCGCGGCGATCTTGGCGGGTGTTTTTGACGGTCTTGGTCACTGTTTGGTGTCTCCGGCAATCAAGCCATCTTCGATTTCAAGGACGCGCGAACAGCGTGCTGCAAGCGATGCGTCATGCGTGACAAGCACCAGCGCGGCACCAGCCTCTTGCGCACTTTTGAACAGGATATTGACGACTTTTTCGCCGGTGGCACTGTCAAGATTTCCGGTTGGCTCATCGGCCAAAAGAATGCGGGGTTTGGGGGCAATGGCGCGGGCAATCGCCACGCGCTGTTGTTCGCCGCCAGACATTTGATCGGGAAGATGTGTCATCCGGTGCCCCAATCCAACCGACCGAAGCGCCGCCGCGGCAATTGTTTCGGCATCGGCGCGGCCAGCCAATTCAAGCGGAATCGACACATTTTGCAAGGCGGTTAGTGACGGGATCAGGCGAAACGCCTGAAACACAATGCCGACCATGTCGCGGCGTAAAGCGGCAAGCGGGTCTTCTTGCATGTTGGTGATATTGGTTCCGGCAAGTGAAATGCGTCCCTTGGTCAGGGTTTCAAGACCGGCCATCACCATTAATAGGCTGGTCTTGCCAGCGCCGCTTGGCCCCAAAACGCCAACGGTTTCACCCGCGCCAATTTGTAAATTAATGCCTTTTAGAATTTTGACATTTGCCGCCGCGGTACCAAGGGTCAGATGCGCAGCGTCAAGATCAATAACGGCTGGATCATTTGCAGCTTTGGATGATGATGCCATGGGAAATGTCCGATCCTTGATCTTGGCGCCCGCAAAAAAGGGCTGATGCGTAATTGATATTCTGCCCGCTCTGGAAAACCTTGCCTGCAGATACTAAATGCAGTTATGGCTTGTTAACGAACCTCGGCGCGCCCATGCCTTGGGGGGCAACAATCCTTGCAGAAATATATGGGTTGGCATGCTGCCGAGATCAAGGGAAACGCAATGATGATAGCTGAATTTTTCTGTCGCCTTTTGAGGCCGTCTTGCCGCTGTCGCCAATTTGTCAAACAGATGGCATTGGCCGGAATGATTGCGGTGATGCCGGTACCATCAGCCTTGGCTGCCAGCCAACCGGTTTTGATGGTTCTTGGTGACTCGCTTGTCGCTGGTCACGGTTTGCCGCAGGGTGAAGCATTTCCCGATGTCCTTGGCCGGTTGTTGAAAAAAGACGGCGTTGATGTTGAGATCGTCAATGCAGGGGTTTCGGGTGATACCACCGCAGGCGGTCTGGCGCGTCTTGATTGGTCGCTTGCCAGTAAACCTGATGCCGCCATTATTGTTCTTGGGGGCAATGACTTGCTTCGCGGCCTTGAACCTGCGGCAAGCTATCGCAATCTCGATGGAATCATCGAACAGCTTGCGGCAAATCAAGTTGAGGTGCTTCTTGCCGGAATGCAGGCGCCACGCAATCTGGGTGCCGATTATGCCAATGAATTTGACGCTATCTATGACCAGCTGGCAAAGCGCCACAAGATTTTATTCTACCCCTTTTTCCTCGATGGTGTGGCCTTGCAGCCAGCGATGAACCAGCCTGATGGCATGCATCCAAATCAGCAAGGGGTGGCGCATATTGCCACAAAGATTTTGCCGCAGGTAAAGGCCTTGCTATCGAAAACCGCCAAACCCTAGCAATGGTGCGGCGATGGTGTTTTGGAAAGGGCGTTTTGGAAAGTCTTTGCATCATGGCGCGAGGTATCCTAAAACAATCTGTGTCGCCGCATGCGGGTTTGGTATCGGTTTCATATTGATGCCATAAACCGATGACACATTGTAAAGACGCGCCCCAATGGGGCCATTATTGTGTCAGTGAGACCAGATAAGCGAATAAGGGAAGAGTGAATAGATGTTCAGACTCAGCAGAATGATGGGTGTTTTCACAATTGTGATCGCGACCAGTTTTGCAGCAGCGCCTGCCTTTGCCGAACCGGTGCAGATGCTCATTGAAAAAGATTGGGGCGCCTATCGATATGATAATGATGGCAGCCGCATTTGTTTCGTCAGTAGTGTGCCAACAAAAAGCAAAGGCAAATATGATCCAGAAAACCGTGGTGATATCCGGATTTTTGTTTCGCATGGCCCGGGCAAGGCTGAACGTGATGTTGTTCAGGTGATTGCTGGTTATCGCTACAAGGCGCAGTCGGATGTAACGCTGTCGATTGACGGCAAAAGCTTTAAATTATTCACTCTTGAAGACCGCGCCTATGCCGAAAGCGAAGAAGATGATCGGCGGATCATCGTGCAGATGAAACGCGGTAACAAAATGACCATCATCGGCACCTCTAGCCGCGGCACAAAAACCACGGATACCTATTCATTGGCAGGCTTTACCAAGACCAAAGCCGTTATTGACAAGACCTGCAAATGACCGTTGTTTCTGACCTAGCTGCGGCGGATCAGCCTGCGCCCATCGTTATGGATGTGCCACTGCAAAAAACCAATCTTCTTGGCTTGGCACTTGCCGATCTTGAGGCGGAGATGGTGACGCTTGGGCTGCCGAAATTCCGTGCGCGGCAGGTATGGCGATGGGTCTGGCGTCATGGGCTAAGCAGCTTTGACGAAATGAGCGATCTTGGCAAACCGGTTCGTGAATTGCTGGCAGTGCATTTTTCCGCCGACCGGCCAGCGGTATCGCGGCGGTTGCAGTCGGTTGATGGAACGATCAAATGGCTGATCCGTTT
>DFSK01000128.1 GCA_002378605.1 Alphaproteobacteria bacterium UBA3439 | reverse complement strand
CAGGTAAAAAAGCCATCGTTCTTGGCGGCACATCAGGTATTGACCTTGCGACAAGTCTTATGCTTGTTTAAAAAGGTGCAGATGTTGTTGCGGTCAGCCGTGACCCAAGCAAAGCTGGTGACGTTCCGGCTGGCATTCGCCTTGCCGCGCTAGACAGCCGCGACAGTGAAGCGGTCGAAGCCTTTTTCAATGCTGAGGGCGATATCGACATTCTTGTCAATTCAGCCACCGGCGGTTCGCGCGCCTTTGGCCCATTCATGGAAATGGATATGAAGGGCTTTCAGGGCTCGTTTGACAAGCTCTGGGGCTATGCCAATGTTCTGCGCTATGGTGCATCGCATGTTCGCGATCATGGAAGCATTGTTCTTGTTAGTGGCAGCCCTGCCCGCAAACCAAAGCCCGGGCAAATTGCCCTATCGGCTGTTGGAGGTGCTGTTGAAGCCCTGGCCCGCGCCATTGCCGCCGAAATCGCACCAAAGCGGGTGAATGTCGTTTCACCGGGCATTATCGACACGCCAATGGTGGCGTTGAGTGGCGAGGATCGCGCCAAACATTACCAGAATGTCACAAAAACCCATCTGGTAGACCGCGCAGGCCATCCAGCCGAAGTGGCACAGGCCATTATCTTTGCGATCGAAAATGATTTTATCACGGGCACCACAATTGACGTTGATGGCGGCTGGCTCGTCGCGCAATAGGCCATCGCAAACCGAATAAGAGCTGTTCCAACGCCGCGCCCCATTCTAGCAAGAAGGTCATTCATGATGGATAGACAAAAATGGCTTGAATGGACTGGCGTCGGGACAGCGATTTTATATTCAATGCTGATCGCGCTAAATATCGGCGCGGAATTTATCGGGTTCCTGCTGTTGTTCCTGTCGGCAGGACTGATCGGCCTTTGGGCCTATTTTGGCAAGCATCGCGGGATCATGCTTCTGCAGGTATTTTATGCCACAGCAGGGCTGATTGGCATGTTTCGCTGGTTTTAATGGGCAAAAATCAGGCTTAACGCCCTTGGCTTACCATCATCAAAACATTACACTTTGGTAGTGTGACTCGCGCAACCCTGACCGCTCCTGTCGGTTATGTTTTTCGACGCTTTGCCTGAATTCAATTCAATATGAGAATTACAAAAACCCCATGAACCAGCTTTTATCAAAATTCTTCCTGCATTGGTTTGTGCTTATTTTTCTTGCCTATCTTGGCCTGGTAGCGGTTCAAAATCTGGTCATCATGCCGATTGAAACAATGCTGGTGGAACGCAATGTTGCCTTGGTTAGCCTTTTATATCTTCCCCATGCGGTAAGGGTGCTAGGGGCATGGATGGTTGGGCCAAAATCGATTTTGGCGCTCATTCCCGCATCAATCATCGTCTATTTTGTAACACGCCCCGACACTGGCCCATCGACGCAGGCCGATATAATTATCCCCATGATTGGGGCATTATGTGCACCGGTTGCTTTCGAATTGATGCGGGTTTTCCGCATTGATGTTTATCCTAAATCAACTGGCGTCATTAGCTGGCGAACATTGGTTTTTGCCGGGCTTTTTAGCTCGATTATCAATTCCTTTTTCTCGACCTTATTTCTTGAGGGTCGGTTTCCGATTGAGGATACTTTTGATGTATTGACACGTTTCATTATTGGCGATGTTATGGGACTTGTGTTAGTCTTATTAATATTAGTTGGTTTGCTAAAAACATCTAGGAGATTTGTACGTGTCTAGCCGCCTTGTGTTTGCACGATTGCTTGAAACCATTACCGACATGGAAAAAGACGTCGGTTTGGCTGAGTTTACCGCAAATGAACAGCAAGTCTATGCAGCCGTTGTGTTGTTATCAAATGATACTAACGCACCAGTGTCGATCCATGATATTCGATCACATTATCTGGTTCGCAATATTCCGATGCCAACAGTTTACCGATCATTCAACCGGCTGATTGGCGCGAAAAAGATCACCCATATTGGTGGAGAGCGGTCAGGGCTTTATGCCATCACCGCCTAGCGGTAGATCATAGCTTTAAATCGGGTCATGCCCCAAATTGATCATCGTTTGATCATGGGACAATTATGCCCAAATCGTGAAAATGCCAATCGTTAAAACAGTGCCAATAATGGCACCCGCCATGATCCAGATCGCAATCAATGGCATCATTCCCTTTTTGGTCTGCGGCTTGGTAAATAACGCCTGATCGGTGAAAGCTTTGATTTCGGCTTCGTTCAGCGATGTTGATTGTCGCACCTCAGGCCCCCTATGAGCGTTAAATGGCAAATAGGGCTATCGCCCTTTAATCTGGCCATCAGAATGGGGCTGATTAATTCTTTTTTCCAAATCAGTGCAGCATGATTGCCAAATAACCGCGCCTTGACGCCATGTTTTCGATTACGCCTCAGACGGCAAGATCAATTGGCGTCATTACATAACCAACAACCGGAAAATGCACGGCAACATGACCAACCTGTTCATGCCTATGGTCAATCGAAATGCGCATTCCATCACAATAGCGAAGCGTGCCGACAACATCAGGATCGGCAGTTTCTCCCTTTGGCCGGATCATAACGGTCTGGCCGATAGCAAGGCTGCTGGCACCATCAATGATGCCTATTGGCGATTGCGGCATGGCGGCCGTGGCGATGGCAAGCGCGGCTTCGGCGTCCATGTCTTGCGGCTGTCCATCACCAAGTCGGTCAAGCGCAGCCTCAAGCGCGCTCAAAGCCGGATAGTTTGCCAGCAGCGTACCGCCGCCGTCCCATCGTCCGCGCAGGAACCAGCAGATATAGCCAAGTGCCGCATCGCCATAACAAGGCTTTTGCCCGTTTAGATAAGTCCCATCAGTTGCGGCAAGATGCGCCTCAACAAACCCCAGCGACGCTCGCAATTCATGCATAACCGATGGCAAGGCCGCCCGCAGGCTGGCTTCAGTCCAGTTCGGCTCGAAATACAGCGACCCGCGATCACGGATGAAATCTTCCGGCACTTTGCCCAAAGCATGCGTTAGAACAAGCCGAACCGACAAATCAAAAAGCGTGGTTTCAGCCCAATTGCTGATCATCATGGCCATGCCATATGTGTAATCGGGAAATAGACTATGCGGCGGGTTTGATTGATCAATGGCAAGCGCAATATTCTGGCTATCACAATAAATATCAGCGCCGATCTGCAACACTGGTGTGCGCCGATAACCGGCCGTTAGCGGCACCAAAAGCGGCTTTGGCGGCAAACGCGGAATTTCCACCGATTGCCAGCTGGCCCCGGCAATGCCAAGTGCCATTCGCACTTTATGCGCAACCGGCGATTGCGGGTAATGATGAAGGATCAGTGATGTCATCTCGGCACGCCCCTTTCGGGTTAGAATATATGATGGCAGATACCTGCCTTACGATCGGTCAAATCTAGCGCAAAGTCTCAAGAAATACACCTTTTTAGACCGTATATGCCAAAGCTAAAATTTGCGCTTTGTATTGCCTAAACTTTATGTTTTACTCCGCCTAATCGGAAGATGTTTCCAGTCCCAAAAAATCGAATTGACGTTGCCTTTATCGCAACCTCACTGTGAAAATGAGCCAGAAAGAGTGCTGCTCCCATGTCTATAAACCAAAAAATTGTTAATGATTTTATTAAGAATAAAATCGAATTCGTAACCACCGTGCCATGTAAACAGCTGGCTGGCGTCATTGACGAAATCGAAACCTCAAAAGACATTTATCATATTCCATCAAATAAGGAAGATGAAGGCATGGGGCTTTGCGCTGGTGCCTATATGGGTGGCAAACGTTCGGCGATCATCATGCAAAATACGGCAATTGGTGTTACCATCAACACGCTGGTGACCTTGATCCAATATTACAATATTCCACTGCCGATGCTAATCAGCTATCGCGGTGAAATTGGCGAGCCTGTTGCCTGTCAGGTTGAAATGGCGGTTCATACAAAGGCATTGTTGAACCAGTTGAATATCCCAACTTATCATTTCCATACACAAAGCGACGCTGACGAGCTGGACGGCATTTTGAACCACAGCTTTATGGCGAAAAAACCTGTTGCCATTCTTACCGATGCCAGCTTTTGGCAGGGAGCATAACCGATGATTAGAAGCGAAGTTCTAAAAACACTGATCCCAATGATTTCTGATCAATTGGTTGTCTCTAATATCGGCTTGCCATCACAAGAATTGCATCTGCTTGATGACCAGCCAACCAATTTCTACATGCTTGGCAC
>DFSK01000166.1:2882-3016 GCA_002378605.1 Alphaproteobacteria bacterium UBA3439 | reverse complement strand
AAGAACAGGTGCTTATCACCGATTCGGGTGCAGTGCCTTTATCCACCTATCGCTATGAGGCGGCTTTTCTTGATTGATTGATTAATTGATTGGGGGGCTGAAAAGCTGGCTGGTTATTTTACGGCTTTGACAAC
>DFSK01000166.1:0-2533 GCA_002378605.1 Alphaproteobacteria bacterium UBA3439 | reverse complement strand
ACCCAATCAACATCGACATCAACTTCGCGGCGCGATGGTTTGTTCAGCAAGGTGCAGATTGACAGGCTTTTTGGTGATCGTGTTAGCAGGATTTTTTGAACCTGCGATAATGTATGGCCGGTATCAACGATATCTTCAACAATCAGCACATCACGATTTTTAATGACCGTTTCAAGATCTTGAATGATTCGCACCTGACGCGATGAAACCGTGTCATTGCCATAGGAAGATACGGTCATGAAATCAACTTCGACCGGAAGCGCAAGGCGGCGCACAAGATCGGCAATGAAAACAAATGAACCGCGCAACAGCCCGACAACAACAAGCTGTTCAGTGCCTTTGTAATGATCGGTGATTTGGCGGGCGAGATTATTTGTGCGGGCGGCAATTTCGGCTTCGGTAATCAGAATGTCGATTTCCTGCTGGCTTGATAATACGGTCATGCGCTAAGATTACCCCTGTCGTCGCAAGTGGTCTTTGATTGTTATATCGGCCGCTACTTAATTTCACGCCGCCGAACCTGTTGCAGTATAATCGTGCTGACAGAAATGGCTATGGCAAATTACGGTGACAGCAATGTCATTTCGGTTCAGGCCGGTAAATTGAAAAGGAATATTCTATGTCGAAAGTAGCATTTTTAGGTATGGGCGTAATGGGCTATCCAATGGCTGGCCATATCGCCGCCGCTGGTCATGAGGTGACTGTCTATAACCGGACGGCGGCCAAATCCGAAGCATGGGCTGCCCAGCATGGTGGGGCGGCGGCGTTAACACCGGCGGCGGCGGCGGCGGATGCCGATTTTGTGTTTTGTTGTGTTGGCGATGATCCCGATGTCTTGTCGGTTGCGCTTGGCGATGATGGTGCCATTCCGGCAATGAAAACTGGCGCGGTCTTTATCGATAATAGTACCGTTTCGGCCGATGTCGCGCGTCAGGTTTATGATGCAGCCAAGGCCATGGGTGTTCACACGCTTGATGCGCCGGTATCAGGTGGTCAGGCTGGTGCAGAAAATGGCAAATTGACCGTTATGGTTGGGGGTGACGATGCTGCTTTTGCCGCCGCTTTGCCTTTGATGGAATGCTATGGGGCGCGGGTTGTTCATATGGGCGGTGCTGGCAAAGGCCAACAGGCCAAGATGGTCAACCAGATTTGTATTGCCGGCCTTGTTCAGGCCTTGTCCGAAGGGTTGAGCTTTGCGATGGATGCTGGTCTTGATACCGACAAGCTGCTTGAGGCTATTTCCGGCGGCGCGGCACAATCATGGCAGATGGTTAATCGCGGCGAAACCATGGTCAAAGGCGAATTTGATTTTGGCTTTGCCGTTGATTGGATGCGCAAGGATTTGCGGATTTGTCTGGAAGAAGCCAAACGTAATGGCGCTGATTTGCCCGTGACAGAAATTGTTGCTAGCTATTATGCCGAGCTAAGCGCCGATGGTTTCGGCCGGAATGATACATCAAGCCTGATCCGCCGATTGCGTCAATTTTAGTCTAGTGTCAATCTAGTCTGGATCGGTGATGAATCAAAAAAGGCCGGGATTGCCCCGGCCTTTTTCATGGCTAAATGGCCGCTACAGGCCGATACAAACAAATTTGATTTCAAGAAATTCATCAATGCCATATTTAGAGCCTTCACGCCCAAGGCCTGAATTCTTGACGCCGCCAAACGGGCCAACCTCGGATGAGAAAATGCCGGTATTGGCCGCGACGATTCCATATTCCAACGCTTCGCTGACACGGAACAGGCGTGAGGCATTTTCGGTAAACAGATAGGCTGCCAAACCGAATTCAGTATCATTTGCCGCTTCGATGGCTTCGGCTTCGTCGGTAAAGCGGAACAGGCCAGCCACTGGTCCAAAGGTTTCTTCGCGGAACATCCGCATTGATGAATCCATATTCGTTAGAACGGTTGGTTCATAATAGGTGCCACCCAATTCATGTGGTTTGCCACCGACCAATGCTGTTGCGCCTTTTGTCAACGCGTCATCAACATGCGCTGTTACCTTGTCAAATCCCTGTTGATCAATCAGCGGGCCTTGCTCGACACCGGCGTCAAGACCGTTGCCGACTTTCATCGCAGCCGATTTTTCGGCCAGACGTTTGGCAAATTCATCATAGATGCCGTCCTGCACAAAAATTCGGTTTGCACAAACACAAGTCTGTCCGGCATTGCGGTATTTCGACAGCATCGCGCCTTCAACAGCGACATCAAGATTGGCATCATCAAACACCAGCAATGGCGCATTGCCGCCAAGCTCAAGGCTCATCTTCTTGACCGAATCGGCACTTTGGCGCATCAGAATGCGGCCAACTTCGGTTGATCCGGTGAAGGTCATTTTGCGAATACGGCTATCGGCGCAAAGCGCCTGACCAATGGCTGGTGCGTCAAGGCCGGTAACAATATTCATCACGCCTGCCGGAATGCCAGCGCGCGTTGCCAATTCGGCAAGTGCCAGCGCCGAAAGCGGGGTCTGTTCAGCCGGCTTCAAAACACAAGCACAACCCGCAGCAAGGCCGGGTGCCACCTTGCGGGT
>DFSK01000070.1:3735-4136 GCA_002378605.1 Alphaproteobacteria bacterium UBA3439 | reverse complement strand
GCCTTTGCCAAGGACGGGCTTGTCACCGCTGGCAATTCATCGGGAATCAATGATGGTACGGCATCGCTAATTTTAGCCAATGATGATGCGGTAAAAACGCACAAAGCCAGCCCAATGGCGCGTATTGTTGCCTATGGGTTTGGCGGCGTGCCACCCCGCATCATGGGCATGGGGCCAGTACCGGCAAGCAAAATGGCGCTTCAACGCGCTGGCCTGACCATTGATGATCTTGATCTTGTTGAAAGCAACGAAGCCTTTGCCGCGCAGGCCTGTGCCGTATCGCGCCAGCTTGGCCTTGATCCAGATCGCGTCAATCCAAATGGCGGGGCGATTGCGCTTGGCCATCCGGTTGGTGCCACCGGCGCAATCATCATGACAAAGCTGGTTCATGAATTGCACCG
>DFSK01000070.1:0-3430 GCA_002378605.1 Alphaproteobacteria bacterium UBA3439 | reverse complement strand
TGATATGGATCGACCACGCCTGTCACCATTCGCTTTGATCCAGATTTTACGGAGCCCGAACCATGTATAAAGCGCCCCTTGAAGATTATCAGTTCGTCCTTGACCGGGTCATTGGTTTTGACGCGCTGATGGCGCTGATCGGCAATGATGACGTCAATCAAGAGCTTGCTGATGCGGTTCTCGAAGAAGCTGGCAAGCTGGCTGGCGATGTGATCGCGCCATTAAATCATAGCGGTGATATGACTGGGGCGAAACGGCAAGATAATGGGCAAGTCATCACGCCTGACGGCTTTAGTGATGCCTATGCTGCAATGGGCCAAGGCGGATGGACAGCCATGGAAGCTGGCGAAGATTTTGGCGGCCAAAATTTGCCAATGACGCTGACCACCGCGGTGAATGAATTATGGCAATCGGCAAATATGGCCTTTGCGCTTTGCCATCTTTTGACGCAAGGCCAAATCTATGCCCTGCAAAAATCGGCAAGCCCTGAATTGCAAAATATCTTTATCCCGCCAATGGTTGAAGGCCGCTGGACCGGAACGATGAATTTGACCGAACCGCAAGCCGGCACCGACCTTGCTGGCATCAAAAGCCGCGCGGTTCCCAATGGGAATCATTATCTGATTTCTGGCCAGAAAATCTATATCACCTATGGCGAACATGATATGGCCGAAAATATCATTCATCTGGTGCTGGCACGCACACCCGATGCGCCTGATGGCATCAAAGGTATTTCGGTGTTTATCGTGCCGAAATTCCTTGCTGATGATGATGGTAATTTCACCAAGCCGAATGATCTTCGCTGTCTTTCGATTGAGAAAAAACTTGGCATCAAGGGATCGCCAACCGCGGTTATGCAATATGGTGAAACCGATGGTGCCGTTGGCTATCTTGTCGGTCAGGAAAATCAGGGAATCGACATCATGTTTGGCATGATGAACCACGCCCGTCTTGCGGTCGGCCTGCAGGGTCTTGCCATTTCTGAACGCGCCTATCAACAGGCCAAAACCTATGCTCGTGATCGCGTTCAAGGCGTGCCGCTTGACGGTAAAAAAGGCGATTCCATTGTTTATCACCCCGATGTTTTGCGGCTTCTTGGCACGATGAAAGCCGAAATCGAAGCGATGCGCGCCCTGATGATGATTGGCGCGGCAGCGATGGATAAGGCGCGTCATGCCAGTGACGCTGAAAAGCCCGATCTTGAAGCCCGCGTTGGTTTGCTCATTCCCGTGATCAAGGGTTGGATGACCGAACGCGCCCAGCAAATCACCTCGGATGCGTTGCAGATTCATGGCGGCATGGGCTTTATCGAAGAAACCGGCGCCGCCCAGCATTATCGTGATGCCCGCATTCTGCCAATCTATGAAGGCACAACCGCAATTCAGGCCAATGATCTGGTTTTCCGCAAAACCATTCGTGATAATGGCGCGGCGGTCACCAGCCTTTTTGATGAAATTGACCAAGATATGACAGCCTTGAAAACCCATCCGGATGCCGCTATTTCGGCGGCGGCAAAATCAGTTATCGAAGCCAATGAAACCGCCCGCACCGCCACCGCCAGCATCATTGGCAGTGCCAATTCACCGCGCCGACCAGCCGCAGCCGCAAGTAATTATCTGATGCTTCTTGGCACATTGACCGGTGGGTGGCTGATGGCACGATCTGGCGCAGCGGCGGCAGATGCCATCGCCAATGGCGAAACCGGCACAATTGGCAATGATGATTTCATGGCGATCAAAATCACCACAATGCAAATCTATATAACACATCATCTGCCAAAGCTGTTTGCGCTTGCCCGCACCATTGCCGATGGTGATGCAGCAATATTGGCGATGCAGCCTGACTGGCTATAGTCATTTGTGATTGGGGTTCGCAGATTAGGGCTTATCAGCTTCTTTGAAAATGACATGCGCCCATTCTTCCCACAAGCGTGACAAAGCTGCATAATCAGCATCGCCAAGCCCATTAGCCTCGGCAATTTCATAAGGTGTATGTGATGCCGAAATGGCAAAAAGCGGCACCCCCATCTGCTGGGCTGTTGCCAATGCGAGACAGGAATCCTTGCGCGCATTCGTGACCGACATACCGCCCTCAAAATCGGCATATTTCATTCGCTCTTGAACACGGTGAACCAGCGGGCGAAGCATGCCTTCTTCGCGGTTCAGGATCGAAATCAGCGTGTCGCTTGGAACGCCAAGCTTCTTTGACATGGCAAAAGCTTCGATCAGCACCACCATAAGCGCATGCATCACCGCATTATTGACAACTTTAATCCCCATGCCCGCACCAAGATTACCAAGATCATAAATGCCCGCTGCCACCGGTTCTAGAACCGGCCTTGCCATGGCTTTGGCCGCATCATCGCCACCCATGAAAAATGTCATTTGCCCGGTCGCCATGCTGGCCACGCCGCCAGCAATGGCCGCATCGACAAACCCCACATTTTTTGCCGCCGCCAAAGCAGCGCAATCAATCGCGGTTTGCGGCGTAACCGTACTGGTTTCAATCACCAGCTTTGGCCGGATTGGCTGTGCCATGATTTGCGTTGTCACCGCAATTGAAATATCGGGATGCGGCAATGACAAAATGATCACATCGGCCCGTGATACAACCCCGCCAAGATGGTCATGTGTGACAATGCCCTTGTCGGCTACATCATCGCGCCGGCTGGCATTTTGATCATATCCGTGAACCTCGCCCGATGCGGTAAAGGCCGACGCAATCGCGCTTCCGGCATTGCCAAGTCCGATAATTCCGATGATGCCAGCGCCCGAATTTTTATCCTGTTGATCTGTCATTTTCATTCCCATGCAAAGGTCACGGCCTAATCGTCACTGACCAAACCGGCGGTTTCAACAACAGCATGAAACAGAACATTGGCGCTTGCTGCCGCCCAATCCTGACTGATTTCTTCAGCTTCATTATGCGACAAGCCATCAACGCAAGGACACATGATCATTGCCGTTGGTGCCACCCGACTCATCCAGAAAGCATCATGTCCAGCACCTGAAACAAGATCCATATGCGAATAGCCAAGCCGGTCTGCCGCCGCGCGAACACGGTCGATACAGGCCGGATCAAACGCCACCGGATCAAACGCCCCCGCCAATTCAAAATCAATGCCAAGCCCAAGCGTTTTGGCAATCGCGCTTGCACCCGTCCGTAATTCATCATGCATCGCCGCGATTACCGCCGGATCGGGGCTACGAAAATCAATCGTAAAGATCGCTTTTCCCGGAATGATATTGGTTGAGTTGGGGAAGATTTCACAATGGCCAACCGCGCCAACCGCATGGGGTGCATGTGCCAATGCAATCTGATGCGCCAACACCGTGATCTGCGCCATGCCAAGCCCCGCATTGACCCGTGATGGCATTGGTGTTGATCCGGTATGGGCTTCTTTGCCGGTTAGGGTAACGCGAATCCAGTT
>DFSK01000037.1:2675-7489 GCA_002378605.1 Alphaproteobacteria bacterium UBA3439 | reverse complement strand
GCTAGCCATTTCGGCCAGATTCATATTATCAATAGCGCTATGATGAGGTTTAAAACAGTTTCATTGGCACAGACCAAGATGGCGGCAAAATCACTATTGATCGTCCTGCTTCTTGGATGCGCCTTATTTATGGCTGGCTTGCAGCATTTTGTTCTTACCCTTCCCAAACCAGCACCCCTTGCCAACGGCGCCACTGATGGCATTGTTGTGATCACCGGCGGCCAGCAACGGCTTGCCGATGGGTTTGATCTTTTGCAAAGCGGCGCAGGCAAGGCGCTTTTAGTGTCAGGTGTCGGGCAAGGGGTCAGCAAAGCCATTCTTGCCGATGAGCTCAATCTAGACCCACGTGAAACAGCCCTTCTTGACTGCTGCGTGACGCTGGAATTTCAAGCAGGCGATACAAGAGGTAATGCGGTTGCCGCAGGCAAATGGGCGCAGATAAATGGGTTCAGATCATTGCGGCTGGTAACGGCGAATTACCATATGCCCCGCGCCAAAGCCATTTTTACCCGGAAATTGCCTGATATTGCGCTATCTTACTGGCCGGTTAGCCCCGATGATCTTGATCTGGATATCTGGTGGAAAACCCCGCCAATCATCCGGCTTTTAGCCCGCGAATATGCAAAATATCTAACCGAGCCAATGGCCCATTTAATCCTGACCCGCATCAATGATTGATCGCCGGATTTCGCGGGTGCGCGAAAATAATTCTTCCAGCTTGTCACCTTCTTGCCAGCGAATGGCGCGTTGAAGATAGGTAAGATCTTCGGAAAAACGCTGCAGCATCTCAAGAACAGCCGTGTCATTATTCAAAAATACGTCACGCCACATCACCGGATCAGACGAGGCAATGCGGGTAAAATCGCGGAATCCTGACGCCGAAAAGCGGATCACATCATTTTTGAGCTGCGTTTCCAGATCAACAGCAGTGCCAACAATCGTATAGGCAATCAAATGCGGCAAATGCGAGGTTAGCGCCAACACCTTGTCATGATAATCAGGGCTCATCCGTTCGGTGACCGACCCGAGACCGGTAATAAAGGATTCAAACCGCATCACGTCGGCTTCATCAGCGTCAAGCGGAAGGATAATCCAATAGCGTTTATCAAAAAGCGATTCAAAGCCTGCGCCCGGCCCTGAATGTTCGGTTCCGGCAAGCGGATGCGACGGCAACCAGATAATATCATCGCGTAAATGCGGGCCAACATCGCGAACAACCGATCTTTTCGTTGATCCCGTGTCGGTTAGCACCGCACCCGATTTCATATGCGGCACAATCTGTTCGGCAATTTTGCCAACCGCGCCAACCGGCACCGCCATAATGACAAGATCGGCATCAGCAACCGCATGTGCCGCATCGGCCTCGAATGAATCAACAAGCTGTAGACGCGCAACCGTGGCCGCCACTTCGGGCGATTGGTCACTGCCAATGATCGTCGTGGCAAGCCCGCCACGGCGCACCGCAAGCGCAATCGAAGCGCCAATCAGCCCCATGCCGATCACCACCACCTTGTCGTAAATTACTGTCATTCTTTTGCTTTCATTCTAGGTCATTGCTGTTCAGCCATTAAGCTTCGCTAGGGTCTAGCGCGCATAGATTCCAACAAGGCGGGCATCGCGCGGTAGATTGGCTGGCGCATCGACCAAAGCGTCATTGCCATGATGACCATCAATCATCGTCAAGGCAAAACCGTTTGCCGCTGGCACAGCGTAAAGGCTTATGTCATCACCAGACGGGTCTGGCAAGTAATCGGCAATAATATAGGCAGGATGCAGTGACGGCATATCATAAAGCGGGGTACGGGCGATGATTGATAGATGCGGGTGCTTATCCATCGCCGCTAAAAGCGCCTCGATTTCATGATTGGCAGGTACCAGCCCATAACGGCATTGTCCCGTTGCAACCGCATCCAATAACGGCCCCATTTGGTCAAAGCTTGTTGCCACAAGCGCGCTTCCCATATGCCATGCAGCAGCGGGCATCACCATGCCATGGACGGCAAAGGCCAGATCGCCATTTTGCCGATTAAGGCTGGCCGCCATAATCTGTCGCCAAACGCCCAAAATAATTGCTGGCGACAGGTCTTGGCCATTGGCCTTGCTATTGATCACAAGCTGGCGCACCAAGGCGGCCTCGCGGCCCGGGCGAAAGGCAGCGGCGCCATTTTTGGCGGCAATCACCTGATCGGATAATTTCATGCGCTTGGCCAAGGCCTGTAAAATCTCATTATCAAGATTATCGATGGCACTTCGCAATTGGCTCAGATCTTCACTCATACCCAATCTTCCCAGCCTTCTAAACCAATTTCCTTCGATCAAGGCCATGTTATGCGGTTTTCAGCCAGATATGGCCGCGGCCGCGATTCAGATTTTTGGCGACAACGCCCCGCGAGATTGCCCCACCAATACAGGCGCAGCGGCGGTTTCACGGCGCTTCACTCTACTTGCCTTTCCCGAAGGTGCATAGAGCATTTTATCAGCCTCGACAAGAAGAACGCCGCCCATTGCTGGCCACCAACGGCTGCCGATTCGTTCAATAGCAGGGGCAAAACGCTGAAAAAACGGGCCAGCCAAGGGCGGCATAAACGCAATATGGCGGGTTTGACGCGGGATAAATCCATGCAGCTGCAATAGCCTGCGAAGCTGCCGGCCCGAATAGGGGCGACCATGTCCAAAGGGCGTGCGCTCGGCTTTGGCCCATAGGCCGCTTCGGTTTGGCACAATAACCAGCAATCGCCCAGACCCGTCAAGAACCCGCCAACATTCATCAAGACATTGCCCCGGATCATGTTCGAATTCCAAAGCATGAACCAGCAAAAGACGGTCAAGATGAACATCGGGAAGCGGCAGGGTTAGCGGATCGACAAGACAATTGCGTACCAATGATGAAACCGGCCAAGACGTCGCACCACGGCGCGCCGGCATAAGCCCAAACGGCACCGGCGACGCATGATCGAGGCAAGGCTGGGCATATCCCAAAAAAGCCGATGATAGGGGTGATCCGGCATGCCAAAACAGGTCAAGCTGACGCCGAATAAGATCGGCGACATTTTGACCAAGTCTGGTTTGATAAAACCGTTTGAATTCGGCGATATCATCATACATCCGATCTTGACCCCTTTGCTGCACTGCATTTTGTTTGCCAGGAATTAAGACCTATATTGCAAAAAATTATTTTGCACTGCAACATTGCGTCTTTGGCAAACATTTGCTAGCAGTGTTGCCTTACACAATTTCCGAGATGTTTATGACGCCAAAGCAAGCCGCAAATCAAGTGGTCATTCGCAAATATGCGAATCGCCGCCTCTATGACACGAACGCATCGCGATATGTCACCATCGATGATTTAAAACTGATGGTGAAAAACAGCCTTGATTTTCGGGTTGTTGACGCGAAAAATGGTCAAGATTTAACGCGGTTCACCCTTTTACAGATCATTCTCGAAATTGAAACTGAAGGTCATAAATTGCTTTCTGTTGGCGTTTTGCAACAGCTTATCCGCTTTTATGGTGACAAGATGGAACCCATTTTATCGCGCTATCTCGAACGGTCGATGAATGCATTTCTTGATCATCAGGGCCAAGCCGAAGACGCGCTTGGCGCCAGTTTTGACGCCATCCGCAGCAGCGGCGGTGGCACAGCCAAAGCAAATGAAGTTACCACGGCTGATAACCTAAAACTGATCCGCGATGAATTTGACCAATTAAAAGCCAAGCTCGATCGGCTTGGCTAGATCCAGCTAGAGATTGCTCAGCTGATAGGCAATGGTCTCACAATCACTATAGGCATCAGGTTTGGCTGTTCGAATCCGAACCGATTGCACATCATCCAACGCCCGCAACGCGTCAAACAAACTTCGCGCCAAGGTTTCTTGAAGATCATAATGACGCGCCGCAACAATCTTTAGAATCGTTTCACGGATAAGGTCATAATTCAGCGTGCTATCAACCTTATCATCAACAGGTTCGGTTGCCGGATAGAGCCGCACTTCAGCGTCGATTTTGATCCGTTGCGGTTTGACACGCTCGGCCTCATATATGCCAATCGAGGCTTGGCATTCCAAACCTTGTAAAATTAACCGCCGATCCATAACGCAACTCCAAAATATCCACATTGCCCTAAAGGCTATTGACCATCCAATCGGGGCGAATGTTGCAAGCCGTACAATAAGGCAATGCCGCGCTTGACCGGAACAATCCGTGATCAGTGACCAGAACACTTGTCATGCCTGCGGCATTCCCTCCGAGTATGTCAGTATGTAAGCTATCGCCAACCATAGCAATGCGTTTGCGGTTTAGGGGCCGGTCAAGCACCATCGCCATCCGTGCCAGCGCCAAATCAAAGGCGGGCTGATAGGGTTTGCCATACCATTTGACATCAATCTTTATCGCACGAATCGCCGCCTGTTGCATCAAGCGGGCTGCCCAATAGCCTGGCTCGGCGGAAAATTGGTCATTGGCCTGCGGTGCCGTGACATCAGGATTGGCAATATGAACCGGACGCGGGCGCGTCATCATTGCCGCTTCAAAAGCCGCCTGATCCGAATCGCCCCATTCAATTGCCCCCAAAAAGACAAAAGCATCAGCCCGCTTCCAGAAATCATCATCACGGCCATAAATAATCATATTTTTGCCAGCAAGCGGTTCAATCACCCGCCCAAAACAACCAATAACACCATCGATTGCCAACGGTGTTTCAGGCGATCCGGCAAGCTGGGCAACAAGCGCATCACGGCTGGATAAAACATCATCACGCTTGATCGGAAGCTGCCAGCCCTGATATTTGGCAAATGCCCGTTCGGCTGAAAAACTGCC
>DFSK01000037.1:0-2402 GCA_002378605.1 Alphaproteobacteria bacterium UBA3439 | reverse complement strand
CCATTGGTTAGAACGAGTACCGGCTTGGCCTTACTGGCAGCGGCATCAAGCAATGTTTTGATTCCCTCGATCGGGCCATCACCAATATTGATTACCCCATAGCCATCTAGAATCAGCCCATCAAATTCATCCAAAATATCAATAAGCCGCGGCGCTGTTCGACACGCGCCGTCCCTGCCTGCCGCTGGCATGATCGGGCGTAAGGCATGATAGATTGCCATCACCGCATCAAGATCAAGCGCATCTGCAGCCGGAATCTTGACCTGCTTTATCTCGACCTGTTTTATCTCAGCCAGCACTGCGACACCCTCTTTTGCACCTGATTCGTAACAATAGGCAAAATCCCGTCGCCGGCCTATCGCTAGCAGAGCATAGAGGCAAACAGCCTAATTTTCCAGTCGCGCCGCAGTGATGAATTGTTTAAAAGCCTCGCACCAGATAACCACCGCATCATATTCGTCAAGATCAATGGCTGGCGGCATATCCAGCGCAAAATTTTCAAATGTCTGCACCGCGCCTATTTGCCGTGATTCGGCCTTGATCGCCAGAAAGGCCGCGCCATGATCAACAAATTGCGGCGCGAGATACAGCCGGTAATCAGGGCCGGGTGAAATTACGCCATCAAGCCAGATTTGATTGCTATTTAGCATGATGGTGCCATCGCCCCAATGAAGCGCATCCGAGCCGGGCAGATCAGGAATGAATCTGCCGCGCCGTTCAGCACTGGTGGCAAGCGCCTGCAACGCCGCCTGATCAAGACCCGGACCGGCGGTTAGAATCGGCAAAAAATATACCCCAAGGCCAAAACCAACGGCGCCGCCAATGCCGAGACCTGCAATCAGCCCGAAAATAGCGGCACGCCCGGCCTTTGCACCAAGCCAGTTAAACATAGATAGCGGCCCCGATGCCGCCGTGATGACATAACATCATTCGCGCCTCCTTTACGATTTGCTTTTTGATCTCTTAGAAATACGACAAACTCGCGGTTTAACATTGCGGGATATTTCAGCGGAAACAGGCCTATCAATCAATACACTATGCCTTTTTATCCATGATCAAACAGGCCTACCCCTTCAAAGCTTCCTGTAGCTGGGCTGCTGGATTGTGGTTCACAAAAAAACACGCCGGTTTGACGATTTTATTATCGCCGGCTAACGGAAATTAATGCTTGTTACGCATTTTTGTGCGCCACCTGTACCACCACCTATCTATAATCGTGATTAATTCGTAAATTGCCAGGGCACCTAAATAAAGCACGAAAAAAAACGCAAGCCCTAGGGTAACTTCCCAAACTGTCATATCTGCCTTGTTAAATATCCCTTTCTAAAATTACGCCTTCTTGATCACACCAGCTATAAATGAATGCAATATCTGGCGATGCGGTTGCGCTTTACACTGATCCATCACATGACAGCCAAGCCAAACCATGTTTAAGCCCCTATCAAGCTGGCCATTGGCATTTTCTGTCAAGTTGGCACCGCCCGTTTCCAGCCCGTCATAAAAGTTTTTTCTTGCCTGCAAATCATACCCATATGATGCTTTTGAAACGGTGCGCTTTGACATCGTAAAACAGCAAGCTTGGCGGTCGACATTATGAAACTTCAGACGATTGAAACACATATTGTGAAGACGCCGCCACCCGGCTTTGGCGGCCGTTATTTCATTTTTGTGGTTTTGCAGACCGCCTGCGGCATTCGCGGATTTGGCGAAATCTATGCTGCCAGCTTTGCCCCAGAAACCGTCTCAACAATGGCGGCTGATGTTTTTGGCCGCTATCTTGAAGATCAAAATCCATTTGAAATTGAACGATTCTGGCGTCGCGCCCATGGATCGGGATTTTCGCACCGGCCCGACCCGTCAATGCAAGGCGTTGTCAGCGGGCTGGAAATGGCCTGCTGGGATATTGTCGGCAAGGCGCTTGATCGGCCCGTCTATGATCTTCTTGGTGGCAAGGTGAATGACCGGCTGCGAACCTATACCTATCTTTACCCGCGCGCCGATCAAGATGCAGCCAGCTTTTACAATGATGCCAGCGCCAGCGCCGAAGCCGCCGCCGGTTATGTCAGTGAGGGTTTTACCGCTGTTAAATTTGATCCGGCTGGCCCCTACAGTGTTTTTGATGGTCGCCAACCAGATTTGGACGCGCTTCGCCGGTCAGAAGATTTTTGCCGCAAGATTCGGGCGGCCGTTGGTGACCGCGCCGATTTGCTGTTTGGCACACATGGCCAATTTACCCCGGCTGGCGCCATTCGACTGGCCAAGCGGCTCGAAGCATTCGACCCGTTATGGTTTGAAGAACCGACACCGCCTGACATGCCCGAAGCCATGGCCAAAGTGGCAAGCGCCACCTCAATTCCGGTCGCCACTGGCGAACGGCTATGCAGCAAATATGAGTTTTCGCG
>DFSK01000108.1:2786-5473 GCA_002378605.1 Alphaproteobacteria bacterium UBA3439 | reverse complement strand
AAGCGTTGTAAAAATCAAATTATGCTCGCCGCTGCTCGGTTTCTGTGAAACCAAGCTGGATTTGGAAAAGCTCGTCCCAATAGCCGCGCCAAGGGTGCCTGTCCGCCGGTCAAAATGTTCGAAAGCCGCCCGAACATTCATATGTTTTGAGATATTGTCGGTCTTGTCCTTGGCGTAGCGAAACTCGCCTTGCGTAATCATCCTGCTGTTCTTATCCAGCCGGTAAATATTCATCAGCGATGCTGTTGAATTCACTGACTGATCCAAAGCCTGTAAAGTGACCTGACGGCTATCTTGCGTGGTTTGGGTATTTTGATATGCCGTTTGATCATCCCTGCGCGCCGCCACGATCTGCTTTTCGGTGGCAATATGCCGGTGCATTGCGGCAGCGGCATATTCATCATCGGCGTTCAAAAAATTGCTCAGGATTTGCTGTGTTTGCGCGCGGATGATTTTGCCAAGCATGTTGGCTGCATTTTCTTGCATCTGCGTACCGATGAGCACCGGTTCGCCATAGATATAAAACCCAACCCCATCAGAAATCGTTGCTGCCGGCAAATAGGAGGTAACGACGATTGTGTAGATTTGCCCGCCGGTAAGGCTTGTCGATATTTTTGGACATAGCGTTGCATTTGCGCCGCAACTTGTAATGACAACACCGCCGGGGCCAATACCATCCGAATCATCATTCATCAATGTTGCGCGGCTTTGTGGCGATTTCGGATCAAATTCACCTTCATAGAGGATAAGAACCGTATCCTCATTGCTTGACGATAGGCCAAAAATATATGTTCCACTGATAACCGGCTTGAAAAATTGCGATACATATTCACGCGGGGCCGCCGATGTGTCTGCCAAATCAGCTAAAGCGGCAAGGGCATTGCCGCCGCCATCAAAACTGCCGCTTACCGTACCGATTGAGTTATTGGTCAAGATTGTTTGCGTCAATACCGGAACTGCGTTCAATTGAACAGCATTCAACAGCAACAACGAAACAAGCACAACACCGCTAAAAAACGAAGCAACCCACTGTCGCTGTCTACCCAAAAAGCGTTCTGGTACTGGCGTCTGCGCCGCTGCCATAAGCAGCGAAATCTCTGTAAGCAGGATTTCATTTTCAAAATTGGCTTTGTTGATGGCAACGCTCCGAAGTCATTTGAAAATTTCTGCTAAGGCGCAGCCATTCATTCCAAATGTTACGCCTTTGATAACGACACGGTGAAGATAGTCTTTAATTGATTGCACCTAGCCATGCAGGCGCATAATATTTTGTGGTTTAGATCGAAATACCATTATTGATTGCAAAAGGGACATTGGCGCATGGAAAAACGCAATTTTGGCAATACCGGCCTTGCGGTTTCGCGGCTGACTTTTGGCTGCGGTGCCGTTGGCGGGCTGATGACCAAAGGCGATTCAGGCGATCAGGATCGCGCCATTGCCTGGGCGCGTGATCACGGCATTAATTTTTTCGACACGGCGGCAAGCTATGGCAATGGTATTTCCGAAGAAAATCTTGGCCGCGCGCTAAATGGCAATAGCGACGGTTTGGTGATCAGCACCAAAGTCGGGCTAGGCAATGATGATTTATCCGATGTCTATGGTGCCATCACCCGCTCGCTTGATGCCAGCCTAGCGCGGTTGCGGCTTGATCATGTCGATATTTTCCAGCTTCACAACACATTGGGGCGAACCGATTTTCGTGGCACATTGACGATTGATCAGATCATGGATGCGGTTGTACCCGCCTTTGACAAGCTGCGCGAAACTGGCAAGGTTCGCTTTCTCGGCTTTACCGCAAAAGGCGAAGCCGATGATGTTCACAAGCTGGTTTCCTGCGGCGTGTTCCAGAGCGCGCAGGTATTTTACAATCTGCTTGTTCCATCTGCTGGCGAGCCAATCGCCGCCAATTACCCGTCAGATGATTATAAATTGCTTCTTGATACCGCCAAAGATCATGGCGTTGGCACGATTGGCGTTCGCGTTCTGGCTGGTGGTGCTTTGTCCGGCAGTGAGGCCCGTCACCCGCTTGGCATGAGCGATGTAACGCCGATTGGGTCTGACACCGATTATGCAACCGATGTGAAACGTGGGCTTGAATTCATGCCGCTGATTAAGGCAGGCCATGCCGCATCATTAATCGAATTGGCAATCCGTTATGTGATTTCGAATCCGGCCTTGCCAACAACCGAAATTGGCATTGCAACGCTTGACGAGCTGCAACAGGCAACTGCCGCGGTCAATAAAGGGCCGCTTTCTCCCGATGCTCTGGCGCAGATCAAACAGGTGCAAGCCGGATTTGTCATCTAGCCTTTTGGCAAAGTGCCAGCCAAGATATCGGGCAATCAGCAATATATTGGTAAAACCAAACAGCCATAGCGAGATATAAGTGCCGCTTCATTTCTTCTTTTTCCTTGGCGCGAATGCGATCAATTATCTGGTTATTGCGATGCTATCGGTCGCGCTTGGCTGGCATATTTATCAAAATACCGGAAATGCGTTTCATCTGGCGCTTGTCGGTTTGATGCAAGTATCCCCGGTTTTTGTTTTCTTTTTTGCGACGGGATGGATTGTCGATACTTTTGCCCGCAAGACGATTTTGACCTGCTGTGCAATTGCCGATGCCATTATTTTGATGGCTTTGACCATGGTGATGCTTGCCGAAACTTTGAATTTGACGTTTCTTTTCG
>DFSK01000108.1:0-2458 GCA_002378605.1 Alphaproteobacteria bacterium UBA3439 | reverse complement strand
TTCCCAATATCGTTCCGCAAGCGCAAATCCGCCGCGCCATTGCCTTTAGCTCGACGGTGAATAATATCGCGCAGACTGGCGGGCCATTGATTGCCGGCCTGCTGATTGCGGCGATCAATTTTCATATTTATGTCGTGATGACCTTTTTGATGGTGATGTCGGCGCTTAGCTATCAGCTTTTGCCGAATTTACCCCGCATAAAGCCAACGCCGCGATCATGGGAACATATTGTTGGCGGGTTGAAATTTGTGCGCTCGAATTCGATTGTTTTTGGCGCCATCGCGCTTGATCTATTCATCGTATTGCTTGGCAGTGTGGTGACGTTATTGCCGATTTATGCCGCCGATATTTTGATGATTGGCCCGGAACAGCTTGGCCTGTTGCGCGGCATGCCCGCCTTTGGCGCGGTATTTGTTGGGGTGCTATTGGCCAGCCTTCCCGAAATGCGCGGATGTGGCTGGAAGCTATTTTTCGCGCTATTCGTTTTTGGGGTTTCGATTGTTATATTCGGGCTGTCGACCAATTTCTGGATCAGCATGGCGGCGCTGTTTATTTATGGCGCGGCCGATATGGTAAGTGTGAATATCAGGCTTAGTCTTATTCAGATTGCCACGCCTGACCATCTTCGCGGGCGTGTAAGCGCGGTGAATGGCATTTTCATTTCATCATCAAACGAGATGGGCGATGTTCGTGCTGGCAGTGCAGCGGCGCTGTTCGGGCCGGTAACGGCGGTTGTGATTGGCGGGGTGATGGCGATTGGCATTGCCCTTGGTGGCGCGTTGGTTTTTTCCAAATTGCGCGGGCTGAACAAGGTGAATGACGCCGCCCCAATCACGCCTGACCACTAATGATGATGAGGGATGATGTGCTGGGGTGGGTGTGATGGGGGGGCAAACCGAAGCTTTGTTATGGCTGTTTTTTTGATGCCAACGTCGTTTGCAGCCACTCAATCAACCCTAGCATGAAGGAGTCATTATCTCCTCGATCCCCCATCTGCAATCAGCGTCAATTGTCGAGGGTAGGTCTTCCATGCCTTTAAATTGAGGTATCTCTGAAGCCAGAACCTCACCCAACAGTCGCATCGATTCAAGAAATTTGTATGGATTGTTTGGATCGCCAAAATCGAGTTGACCACTGTTTGGCACTCCAGCGCGCAAGCGCATGGCTTGAATCGCACTTGAATGCTGACAGAAACTCCAGAACCCCTGATATCGAAAATCATTCAGGGCATAGAGCAGATTGGGACTCATATGAGCGCCGTAAGCCTGAAGGCTTTCGATCATGCTCTTGATGGTTTCATCGCCTTGCCAGACCAGATAATCCCGCCATGTCTGGTGACTACCTTGGTAGCGAGGGGAATTGAGATCAAGCCTTGATGCTATTAACACCAGACGATGATCAAAAAGACCAACAGTCGGGTCTTCAAGCAAGGCATTGTCCCGAGCAGGGATATAACCCGCCTGAACCATTGATTTCCACAATTTAACAGCGCGATTGAAAACAGCATAGGCGGATAGCACCGCCACATAACGTATTGGCATCGTGTCCCTGCGACGGGCATACGCGATCAAAGAGTCTATGACGATGACTGCAAATATTATGCTGGCAAATTCAATGGCGAGTCCCTGCCACATATCTTGGTCATGCAGGTCGTTGAAGCCGACAACATAAAAAACCATCAAGACAACGAAAAGACACAGAATTAGCCTAACTGGATAAGGGAGAAGGATGCGAACACCAAGCCATAGTGTACTAGGCCACCGCATCATCGGTTCCTCTCCGTCAACAATCTTAGCTTTGCGACATTGCACCATGGACATCTATTTAGCGGCAAATGACGCTGGTAATCCATGACGACTTTTAAGGGTAAATCAACCAACACTCCGCCTCCCCTTTCGTTGAAAAACGATAGGGATAGGTAATCTCTTGCGTCAAATTAGCATAATCTAATGGTTGAAATTTTGACGGGTTTGAAAAGGAATTGTTAGGCCAAGCCTTGATCTGGCAATGGCGCGGAAAGAGAAACCCTTGAAACGGATAATCTGATTCCTTACCTGTAAAAACAAAGGTATTTGCAGCTCTTTTGGTGGTTTTGCCGTTGGGTTGTATTGGCTTCTGCAGATATCAGGTTTGAACCTGCATGACTGAAAGGAGCCCGAAATGGCACCAAAGACATATGAACTCAATTTTGAACCTGCACTTCGGTGCGCCGTTAACAAATCCATTCCAGATGTGCCTGGCATTTATTGCGTTTACGCCTGTAAGCCTGAACAGAATGATCCTGAACAGAAAATGACCGACTGTGTTATAGACAGGTTGCTCTTTATTGGCACAGCAAATGACATGCGAGCCGAGATTACGAACAAGCTTGAAAATGAAAATGATTGGCAGACGGAATTGGGACCGGGCGAGGATCTATGTTTCTCTCAAGCCTTTATCACCGATATAGCCTCACCCG
>DFSK01000018.1:5442-5712 GCA_002378605.1 Alphaproteobacteria bacterium UBA3439 | reverse complement strand
CTGCAATTGGTTGATTTACCCGGCTATGGCTATGCCTCAGCGCCGAAAACCGACATCAAGGCTTGGACCAACCTGACTCGCAAATATCTTGCCGGCCGCCCGTCCTTGCAGCGGGTGTTTTTGCTGATTGATAGCCGGCGCGGTGTTGGCCCAGCCGATCATGATATCATGGCACTTCTTGATGAGACGGCAGTGTCATGGGCGGTGGTGATGACCAAAGCCGATAAGCAAAAAGCTGAATCCTTGGCAAAAATATGCAAGGAAACCAAA
>DFSK01000018.1:4867-5152 GCA_002378605.1 Alphaproteobacteria bacterium UBA3439 | reverse complement strand
GTTGCCGCCTATCCCGAATTATTCATCACCTCATCTGAAGATGGAACCGGCATTGAGGCGCTGCGGGCGCATTTGTCGGGATTTGCCCTGCCGAAGGCCGATCGAACAGCCCCATAAAGCGGGAAACGCGATTTAACGCCGGAAACCGAATTAAATTGCGCCAAGCTATTGCGCTCTTGGCCGTATTGCCGATAATCAGCCCGATAAATATGCGCAAGGCCTTTGGCAAGCGTGCTCTTTTTTTCTGAAAATCCGGCCTGATATGGCCCTTGCTGTAAAGGCGAT
>DFSK01000018.1:1693-4597 GCA_002378605.1 Alphaproteobacteria bacterium UBA3439 | reverse complement strand
GCTGACCAGATGCAGGTTGATCTGCTGGCCAAAACCGGAATGCTTATCGAGGCGTTGCCATTTATGCGCCGCTATTCTGGCAAAACCATCCTGATTAAATTTGGCGGCCATGCAATGGGCAAGGCTGATTATGTGAATGCCTTTGCAGCGGATATTGCCTTGCTGGATCAGGTTGGCGCACGGCCGGTTGTCGTGCATGGCGGCGGGCCACAAATTGGCGAGATGCTGAAAAAATTGCAAATCGAATCAAGCTTTGTTGATGGTCTGCGGGTCACCGATGAGGCAACGATTTCGGTTGTTGAAATGGTTCTTGCTGGCGGTATTAACAAGGCGCTTGTCGCTGCAATTGCCGGTGCCGGAGGGCGCGCAGTTGGCGTGTCTGGCAAAGATGGCGGGCTGATCACCGCGCGCAAATTAATGGCCGTGGCAAAAGCCAGCGACAGTGCGATTCAGCAAGCGGTTGATCTTGGGTTTGTTGGCGAGCCATCACATGTTGATGTGACGGTATTGAACGCGTTGATGCAGCATCATTTGATTCCGGTTGTGGCACCAGTTGGCAGCGGCGAAGATGGCAAAACCTATAATATTAATGCCGATACCGCAGCCGGGGCCATTGCCGCGTCATTGAATGCAACGCGTATGTTAATGCTTACCGATGTGACGGGGGTTTTGGACAAAGACGGCAAATTGATTAGCAGCCTGACCATTAGCCAAGCCGAAGCCCTGATCCATGACGGCACGGTTTCTGGCGGCATGATTCCAAAAGTTAAAACCTGTATTGATGCTGTTCAAGGCGGCGCTGAAGGCGCGGTTATCATGGATGGCCGCGCACCGCATGCGCTTCTTGTTGAATTATTCACCGAACATGGCATGGGAACCATGATCACCGCCGATTAATCCATTTTTGATTAGGAAGAATGATAACCGCCATGACCGCTGCTTTTCCAACGCAATCAATCGGTGACTGGATTTTCGATCTTGATAACACCATCTATCCAGCCAAAACAAATCTGTTTCGCCGTGTATCGGTTCGGATTACCGAATTTGTTGCGGCGCATTATAATGTTCCTGATGATGATGCGCGGGTGATTCAAAAGGATTTGTTTCACCGCTATGGAACAACCATGCGCGGCATGATGAGCGAAGAAAATATTCAGCCCAAAGTTTATCTCGATTATGTTCATGATATTGATGTCAGTGATCTTGGCCATGACCGCGAGCTTGATTCAATGTTAACCTCCTTGCCCGGGCGCAAACATATTTTTACCAACGGCACCGTACCACATGCGGAAAATATTCTGTCGGCCTATGGTGTTCGTCATCATTTTGACCAGATTTTTGATATTGTCGCAGCCGATTATATTCCCAAGCCAGATCAATATGCCTTTGATTGTTTTTTAAAGCAGACCGGTATCGACCCGAATGGCGCGGTGATGATCGAAGATATGGCAGCCAATCTAAAGCCCGCAGCGGCGCTTGGCATGCGTACGGTTTGGCTGGCAAGTGATATCGAATGGGCAAATCGAGGCTCGGATGAACCTTATGTGCATTTTAAAGCCGATGACCTAAAGGGGTTTTTGCGCTCGCTTGCCCTTGCAGGGTGATCAATATAAGAGACTTAAGTGACGGCATCATGGACGCATGGGCCGGTAAAAGCTATAACGACAAGGGCGGGCAATTGGCTTGTCAAATATAAGGAGAAAAAGCATGGATCTGGCGCAACTTGAAACCGAAATCAACGCCGCATGGGACAATCGTGATGCGGTAAATGCCTCGACCAAAGGGGCGGTTCGTGACGCTGTTGCAACTGCGCTTGCTTTGCTTGATTCGGGAACAGCGCGTGTCGCAGAACCGACTGGCGATCACCAATGGACGGTGAATCAATGGCTGAAAAAGGCGGTGCTTTTATCATTTCGTCTGAATGATATGCAAACCATCCCAAGCGGAACCATCTATGAAGGTGCGGGCGAGTCTGTCTGGTGGGATAAGGTACCACCAAAATTTAGCGGCTGGGATGAAGCGCGTTTCCGCGAAGCCGGTTTCCGCGCCGTACCGGGCTGTATTGTTCGCCATTCTGCCTTTATTGCGCCAAATGCCGTCTTGATGCCAAGCTTTGTGAATCTTGGCGCCTATGTCGGCAGCGGAACGATGGTTGATACTTGGGCAACAGTTGGATCATGCGCGCAGATTGGCAAGAATGTGCATCTATCAGGCGGCGCTGGCATTGGCGGGGTTTTGGAACCATTGCAGGCAGGGCCGGTCATCATTGAGGATGATTGTTTTATCGGTGCACGCTCGGAAGTTGTTGAAGGTGTCGTTGTCGAAACCGGTGCGGTTTTGTCGATGGGTGTGTTTATTGGCGCCTCGACCAAGATTGTCGATCGGGTAACGGGTGAAGTGCATATTGGCCGCGTACCAGCCTATTCAGTTGTTGTGCCTGGTAGCCTTCCTGGCAAGCCATTGGCCGATGGGTCACCTGGCCCGTCGCTTTATTGCGCCGTAATTATCAAGAAAGTTGATGAAAAGACCCGTGCGAAAACATCTGTGAATGATCTTTTGAGAGATTAAAACCATGCCATCCTATGCGGTTCAACTTGCGCAAAGACTTGTGCGCTGCCCATCGGTAACGCCCGTTGAAGGCGGTGCGCTTGATCTGTTGCAGGATGAACTCACCAAGCTTGGTTTTGACTGTACAAGATTGCCATTTGGCACTGGGGCAAAGCGCATTGATAATTTGTTTGCCCGCCGCGGGAAAAGTGGGCCTCATTTTGCCTTTGCTGGTCATACTGATGTTGTGCCGGTTGGTGATGCCTCGCACTGGCAGCATGACCCATTTGGCGGCACGCTTGTTGATGGCAAATTATATGGTCGTGGCACGGCCGATATGAAAGGCGGCATCGCCGC
>DFSK01000018.1:641-1362 GCA_002378605.1 Alphaproteobacteria bacterium UBA3439 | reverse complement strand
TGGTTGAATGGTTACAGGCGAATGATCAGGTGCCAGATGTGTGCGTTGTTGGCGAGCCAACCAATCCATCACGCCTTGGCGATGTGATTAAAAACGGCCGTCGTGGCAGCTTGTCCTGCCAGTTACGCGTTGACGGGGTGCAAGGCCATGTTGCCTATCCGCATTTGGCCAATAACCCGATTACCCGCTTGATCGCAATGTTGGCACCGGTGAATGGCACCGCACTTGATGGCGGCAATGATTATTTTGACCCATCAACGGCGAATGTGACCAGCATCGATACGGGCAATGAGGCTGGCAATATCATTCCCGCATCAGTGTCAGCCAAATTCAATATCCGTTTTAATACCGAGCATAAATCAGATGATTTAATTGGCTGGTTGGAAGAACATTTCAACCGTGTTGGTGGCGAATGGACGGCGACATGGCGTGCCTCGGCCCAGCCTTTTGTAACGCCAGTCGGCAGCTTTACCGAATTGATGCAAACAGCAATTGAAACGGTCACCGGACAAAGGCCAATTCTGTCGACAAGTGGCGGCACATCGGATGCGCGCTTTATCACAAATATCTGTCCGGTTGCCGAATTTGGCCTTGTTGGTCAAACCATGCATCAGGTCGATGAGCATGTTGACGCAGCTGACATCGACCAGCTGGCGAAAATCTATCATGAAATGCTGGTTCGGTTTTTTAAGGGTGAATCTTAAATGGCATCATTGCCCAA
>DFSK01000018.1:0-392 GCA_002378605.1 Alphaproteobacteria bacterium UBA3439 | reverse complement strand
TTGCCCAATCTATCACCATCAAGTTTGCTTTCACTGGTTCGGGTGACACTGCTTGTCATGCTTGGCCGAAGGCCAGCGATTGGCAGCTATGACACAACGCCAGCGGGGGTTTGGCAGGCCATTGCGGCATCGATTGTCTTTACGCTTTTAGTCACAATTTATCCGGGGCTTGAGGCGACCCCAAGCCTGTTTTTTGCAGCGTTGCTTTTACAATTAGTTGGCGTTGTCCTGCTGGTGCTTTTGATCAATCTGTTGTTAAAAGCGCTTGGCAGACCGGATAAATTATTACCTTTTATCGTGCCATTTTTATGGATTGAAAATCTGCAACAGCTTCTTGGTGGCATCGTTCAAAGCCTAACAGTGATAACGGGCGATCAAACGCTGATGATTTC
>DFSK01000133.1:2164-3128 GCA_002378605.1 Alphaproteobacteria bacterium UBA3439 | reverse complement strand
TCGCATCACAGTATTTTCACGGATGATGACAAATGACAAAGCCCGATCACAGCAAGACAGATGATAAATCAGGTTGGCAATTCTGGGTTGATCGTGGCGGCACATTCACCGATCTTGTCGCGCGCACACCGGATGGCACGTTGCTAACACATAAATTATTGTCCGAAAATCCCGAAGCCTATGAAGATGCGGCTTTGCAGGGCATGCGCGATCTGATGCATATCGCCAAAGATGCGCCATTGCCAGCCGATGCGATTGATGCTGTCAAAATGGGAACAACCGTGGCGACAAATGCGCTTCTCGAGCGCAAGGGCGATAAAACACTGCTTGTTGTGACCAAGGGGTTTCGTGACCAGCTGCGCATTGCCTATCAGGCGCGACCACGCCTGTTTGACAAGGAAATCATCCTTCCTGAAATGCTATATGACCGCATTGAAGAAGTGATCGAACGCGTTGATGCGCGTGACCAGATTATCACGCCGCTTGATCTTGATGATGTAACGCCGCGGCTGCAGGCCGCCTTTGATGATGGCATCCGTGCCATTGCCATTGTTTTGATGCATGGTTACCGCGTGCCGGCGCATGAATTGGCGATTGCGGCGCGTGCGCGCGAAATTGGCTTTACGCAAATATCGACAAGCCATGGTACCAGCCCGATGATTAAATTTGTCGGGCGCGGCGACACTACCGTTGCTGATGCTTATCTGTCGCCGATTCTGCGGCGCTATATCGACCGTCTTGCCCGCGATATTGACCAATCCAAAGGCACCAAGCTGCAATTGATGCAATCAAATGGCGGCTTGACCGATGCCAGCCTGTTTCAGGGCAAGGATGCCATTCTGTCAGGCCCTGCCGGCGGTATTGTCGGCGCAGTGAAAACCGCAAAACAGGCGGGGTTTGACAAGGTCATTACCTTTGATATGGGCGGCACCTCAACCGACGTTGCGCATTATGAAAATGCCTA
>DFSK01000133.1:0-1856 GCA_002378605.1 Alphaproteobacteria bacterium UBA3439 | reverse complement strand
GGCGTGCGGATTCACGCGCCAATGCTGCTGATTCATACGGTCGCTGCTGGTGGCGGGTCAATTTGCCGGTTTGAACATGGCCGGTTCCAAGTCGGGCCGGAAAGCGCTGGTGCCAATCCGGGGCCTGCTTGCTATCGCCGTGGTGGCCCGCTTGCCGTAACCGATTGCAACGCCATGCTTGGCAAGCTGCAGCCGCAATATTTTCCGCATGTTTTTGGCCCCAATCAGGATGAGGCGCTTGACGTGGCGCCCGTTCGCGCTGGTTTTGCCGTGCTTGCGGCGCAGGTCGAAGCTGAAACCGGTATCAAACGAAGCGAAGAAGAAATTGCCAGTGGCTTTTTGCGCATTGCGGTTGAAAATATGGCAAATGCGATCAAGAAAATTTCGGTTCAGCGCGGTTATGATGTCACTGAATATGCGCTTCAATGTTTTGGCGGGGCAGGCGGCCAGCATGCCTGTTTGATTGCCGATGTTTTGGGCATGAAAACGGTTTTAATTCATCCTTTTGCTGGCGTCTTATCGGCTTATGGCATGGGATTGGCAGATGTTACGGCGCTTCGCGAACGCACGCTCGAGGCCGATTTTAATGAAGGTCTGACAGCGCGATTGCAAAGCGAGCTTGATCAGCTGGCCCGCCAAAGCGAGGCTGAACTTGCGGGACAGGATATTGCCAGCGCACGCATTGAAACAAATCGTTATGTCCATCTTCGCTATGACGGGTCGGATACGGCGCTTGCCGTGCCGTTTGGCTCCATTGCCGCGATGACGGCTGATTTTGAAGCTGCCTATCAATCGCGCTTTGGCTTTTTGATGCTTGATAAGGCGCTTGTTGCCGCCACCATTTCGGTTGAGTCAATTGGCCGGAATTTTGATGTTGAAAACAATGTCACTGCTGCCCCTGATACGCCGCTGGACAGTCTGGATCATGTTCAATGCTATATGGATGATCAATTTGTGACGGCGCCGGTCTTTGCTCGCAGCACGATTGCCGCGGGGCAACGGATCATGGGGCCAGCCCTTATCACCGAAGCCACCGGAACCAATGTGATCGAACCTGGTTGGCAAGCCGAAATGACCGCGATTGGCAATCTTGTCGTTCGGCGTGTTGTTGCGGTGGCGCCGCGGGTGGCGATTGGCACGAATTGTGATCCGGTTATGCTGGAAGTGTTCAATAATCTGTTTATGTCGATTGCCGAACAGATGGGCTATACGCTGCAAAACACCGCGCTTTCGGTCAATGTCAAAGAAAGGCTGGATTTCTCTTGCGCCATTTTTGATCCGGTTGGAGCGTTGATTGCCAATGCCCCGCATATGCCGGTTCATCTGGGATCAATGGGCGAATCAGTTCGGGCCGTCCTCCGCAGTAATCAAGGCAATATCAACGCTGGTGACGCCTTTGTGCTAAATAATCCCTATAATGGCGGAACACATCTTCCTGATATCACCGTTATCACGCCGGTTTTTGACGATGCTGGTAAAGATATCCTGTTCTTTGTTGCGTCGCGCGGGCATCACCCTGATGTTGGTGGCCGCACCCCGGGTTCGGCACCGCCGGATTCAAAACATATCGAAGAAGAAGGCGTGTTGATCGATAATTTCAAGCTTGTCGATGGTGGACTCTACCGCGAGACGGAAATGCGCGCCATTCTGGACTCGGCAAAATATCCGGCGCGCAATACCGATCAAAATATCGCCGATCTTCGAGCTCAGCTTGCGGCCAATGAAAAAGGCGTTCGTGAACTTCACAAAATGGTCACGCATTACGGGCTGGCAACGGTTATCGCCTATATGGGCCATGTTCAGGATAATGCTGAAGAATCAGTTCGTCGCGTTATTGATGTTCTCAAAGATGGCAG
>DFSK01000036.1 GCA_002378605.1 Alphaproteobacteria bacterium UBA3439 | reverse complement strand
TTCCTGCTGCTTAAGACCAAAGGAGGATATTTCATGTCTGCGCCTATCACCACATCCAAAGATCGGACACCGCCTGAATTTACCCATCTTCCATTTCGATTGGCACGCGCTGACGAAACGGCAATTCAGATGGGGCTGGTCACGCTAGAAACCGATCTGACAATCGAAACCGAATTGCGTCATTTCATTGGCGATGCTGTTGGCACAGATATCGGGCATGGACAGCCCCCCACCATTCTTCATAGCCGCATCGCCTGTGATGATCAGGTGACTGTCGAAAATCTTACCGCGATGAAAGAACGCTTTGCCGATGCGCTTGCCCTCTTTCCGTCTGGCTATCATTTTGACGTGATTGGCTATGGCTGCACTTCGGCATCATTATTGATCGGCGAAGACATTGTTCAGGCCATTATCAAATCGCATGTCGATGTTGATCACGTCACCACCCCTTTGACCGGCGCAAGACGGGCGCTAAAGGCTGTCGGCGCTAAAAATATTGGCTATCTTGCTCCTTATATTTCTGAAATATCAGAAAAAATGTGTTTCCTTCTTGAAGATGATGGATTGCAGATTGGCGCTGCCGCCACCTTTGGCGAAGGGCGTGATTCGGTTGTTGGCTGTATTCACCCACAATCGATATTAGACTCGATTGACGCAATAATCAGCACCGCGACCATGCCGCTGGATGCCATTTTCATTTCCTGCACTTCGCTGAAATGCGCCACGATTATCGCCGCTGCCGAGGCCCAATATGGCATACAGGTTATATCGAGCAATTCGGCAATTGCATGGGATATGGCACGGCTTGCCCGCATGGCCATACCTGCAAATGAAAAAGGCTTGCTATTTCAGCAGGATTGACGAATCCACCTTGGCAAGATCGGATTGGCCGCAAAGGCCAAGGGTGAGATCAAGTTCTTTATAAATGATTTCCAATGTCTGGCGGACGCCCGCCTGACCTTTGGCGCCAAGCCCATAAAGAAACGCGCGTCCGATCATCGTGCCTCTGGCACCAAGCGCGATGGCGCGAAGCACATCCTGACCCGACCTGATACCACCATCCATCCAGACTTCGGCACGATCGCCAATCGCATCAACGATGGCTGGCAAGGCAGTGATTGACGACATGGCACCGTCAAGCTGGCGGCCACCATGGTTCGACACGACAATCGCATCAGCCCCGACATTAACCGCAGCAAGCGCATCTTCGACATCCAGAATGCCCTTGACGATCAATTTCCCGCCCCATTGTTTGCGGATAGCGGCAACATCATCCCATGACAATGACGGATCAAACTGGCTAACCGTCCAATCGGCAAGCGACGACATATCCTTGACGCCTTTTACATGACCAACAATATTGCCGAATTGCCGCCGTTTCGTGCCAAGCATGCCAAGACACCATGCAGGCTTTTGCATTAGATTCAGAATATTGCGAAAGGTTGGTTTTGGCGGCGCACTTAGGCCATTTCGTACATCTTTATGGCGCTGCCCCATCAATTGCAGGTCAAGCGTTACCATCAAGGCCGAACAATTGGCATCGCGGGCGCGCTCGATCAAGCGCGATACAAAATCACGATCCCGCATCACATAAAGCTGAAACCAAAAGGGTGTTGGGCTATTTTCGGCAACATCCTCGATTGAACAGATCGACATGGTCGATAGGGTGAAGGGAACGCCAAATTCGGCAGCGGCTTTGGCCGCCAGAATTTCACCATCAGCATACTGCATGCCGGTCAATCCGGTTGGCGCCAACGCCACTGGCATTGGCAGCTTTTGCCCAAGCATCGACATTTCAGTGGTGCGATTACTGACATCAAGAGCAACACGCTGACGAAACTTGATCGCCGCAAGATCGCTTTCATTGGCGCGATAGGTCGATTCAGTCCATGACCCGCTATCCGCGTAATCATAAAACATCCGCGGCACCCGCCGTTTTGCCAATTTTTGTAAATCTTCGATACAGGCAATCGCTGTCATCACACGCCTCGTCAAATCCATCGCAAATTAAAACCATGCTTTACAGCATGACGTGGTGAATCTCAACCAATGCTTCACGCCGTGATCAGCAGGATCATAGCCCTAGCGATATCGACGCAGCATCGCACTCATTAACATCACCGGCACCAGCCCTGACAGCACGATCATCAAAGCTGGCAAAGCGGCCACTTCAAGCATTTCATCCTTGGCAAATTGATAGGTATAAGTTGCCAATGTATCGAAATTAAACGGCCGCAACAGCAAGGTCATCGGCAATTCTTTCATCACATCGACAAAAACCAGCATCATCCCCGCCAGAAACGAGCTTTTCAGCAATGGCATAATCACCCGCCGGATCGAATCCATATAGCCTTGTCCCAAAACCCGGCTGGCATTCATCATATTGGCCGGAAGCCGCCTGACACCCGAAATCATCGCGCCATAACCAACTGCCTGAAACCGCACGATATAGGCCAGAAACAACACGCCAATGCTGGTAATCAAAATGCCCTGAAATTGCGGCCCGAATAACGCCGCAATCGCGCGATCAAGCTGGCCGGTAAAGATCAAAACGCCAATCGCCAGAATAGTGCCCGGAAACGCATAGCCGGTAGAGGCAAATAACGCCAGTTTCCGGGTTTTAGACCCAGCGCGAAAACTGGCCGTGACAACAATAAAGGCCGATAAAACCATGATCACCAACGCCGCAATCGCTGCGACGATCAGCGTATTGCCGATAATGCCCCGAATGGCCAGAAAATCAGCCAGCAAATCATTGGTTGCAACCAGCCCAACAAGCACCCCAACAGGAATGAAAAACCCAAATAACAACGGGATTACACAAACGGCCCAACATGCCAAAACCCCCGCCTTTGTTGGCACTAGCATGGCAAGCGGCGTTTGGTTACGGCTGCTGCTGACATATTGCTGGCGCGATCTGGCATATAGTTCCAGCCCTAAAAGCGCCAAAATAAAGCCAAAGCCCACAATCGAGATCTGCGCCGCCGCGACAAGATTATTCATCCCCAGCCAGACATTGAAAATGCCC
The DNA here is from genome assembly GCA_002378605.1 of Alphaproteobacteria bacterium UBA3439. Taxonomy (GTDB): domain Bacteria; phylum Pseudomonadota; class Alphaproteobacteria; order Puniceispirillales; family Puniceispirillaceae; genus UBA3439. Next base: position 3,326 of record DFSK01000036.1, on the reverse strand, counting down.
AAGGTAATTGTCTCGATGGCAAAAAACTCAACAGTGCCAAAATCAGACATCACTTCCATCATGACCAGTGCAAGACCGGCCATAATCGCCGGACGCGCCAACGGCAGGCCAACCTGCCAGAATTGCGACCGATTATGCACAAGCGCAATTTCAAACAGGCTCGCCGGTGTCAACCGAAAGGCGATCCGCGTCACCATGTAGATATAGGGGTATAAAACCGAAGCCATGACCAAAATGGCACCCCCAAGCGAGCGGATTTCAGGAAACCAATAATTGCGCGGGCTTTGCCAGCCAAACAAATGACGAAGCCCCGATTGAAGCGGGCCAGCATATTCAAAAAACTCGGTATAGCTATAGGCAATGATATAGGCCGGAATGGCCGCTGGCAGCAAAAGCATCCATTCAAGCATGCGGCGACCAGCAAAATCATAACGGCTGATGACCCATGCCGAACTGACCCCAAACCCAATCGCAACAACACCAACCCCTGCCATCAAAATCAATGTATTGCTGATGTAACGGCCAAGAACAGTGTCATAAAGATGCGACCATAGCCCGCCACTATCGCCAAATGCCGACAAAAGAACCGCCAGCACCGGCCCTAGAATCAGGCCGCATAGCAGAATAACGCCAATTGACCACCGATCGACCGGTTGGCGCTGTGCGCGGGCAAAATTCGATAGAAACGTAGCTACCATCCGACGCGATCAATAATCATCTGCGCCTTGGGTGCCAGCGCGGCAAGCCGTTCAATCGGCAATGTATCAGGCTTGAAACGCCCCCAACTTGCCAGCTCTCCATTAACCAAAACCGACGGATTAACCGGATATTCGAAATTGATTTCTCCATAGAGATGCTGGGCTTTTTCCTCGGTCAGAAATTCAAGAAAGGCAATGGCCGCCATTTTATTTTTGGCATATTTGGCAACACCACCACCCGAAATATTCATGTGATTGCCGCGATTAGACTGATTGGTAAAGACCAGCCGGATGGATTGCGCCCAGTCTTTTTGGTCAGCCTTGTCGCCAAATTTCATATTGCCGTAATAATAGCTATTCATGATCGCAACATCGCAAAGACCCTGAAAAATAGCCTTGGCTTGACTGCGATCATTGCCTTGCGGTTTACGCGCCAGATTACCAACAACGCCGCGTGCCCATGTTTCGGTTGCCGCCTCACCATGCGCCGCAATCATCGATGCCACCAAGGCTCGATTATAATCATGGCTGCCAGCGCGGCTACAAATTCGACCTTTCCATTCCGGTTTGGCCAAGTCTTCAAGGTCAAGAACAGCACCTTCGGCAACGCGCGTTTTTGATGTCACCAGAATACGCGCACGTTCTGAAAATCCAAACCAACGGTTATCTTCAGACCGCAGCCGCGACGGTATATTGGCCTGCAAAATTGATGAGTCAACCGGTGTCAGCAAATCCAGATCGGCATATTCAGAAAGCCGCGCAATATCCACGGTCAAAATCACATCGGCAGGGCTGGCTGGCCCTTCGGCTTTCAAACGCTGCGCCAACCCTTTTGACGAATAGACAACATTGGTTTCAATGCCGGTTTTAGCCGTAAATGCGTCAAGAAATGGCTGGATTAAAACCTGCTGCCGGTGCGAATAGATATTGATCTTTTCAGCCGCAAAGCCAATTGATGTCGAAGCCGTAATCGCCATAAAAACGGCAGCGGCTAGATATTGGCGCGTCAGTTTAAAATAAGGAAAAGCAAAGCGTGTCATTTTCATATCCTACCGATCCGGAGCGATTCGTACATATTAGATAATCATGCTTAGCCGCCAGTAAATGGCATTTTTCATTTATCTATAACAAAAAGCTTACTTGAGAATGATTATCAAACTCAAAAAGCCGCTGCAAGTCTTTTACACGAATCATTCTCAAATACTGATTTCATCATTTTTTCGATTGCAAATTATGCTGGCTGAGCTATGACCTGTTGGCCGTTCGGTGGCAAAAATACAATCCCTCAAAATGTTAGGGTTAAGACATGGATATCATGATGGGAATGAGCACGGACGCGTTTCTGATTGCGCTTGTCCAGATTATCGCAATCGACATTGTTCTTGGCGGCGACAATGCCATCATCATCGCCCTTGCCTGCCGGAACCTACCGCCAAAACAAAAACGCCTTGGCATTATCTGGGGTACTGCCGGTGCCATTATCTTGCGGGTCATTCTGGTGTTTTTTGCCAGCGCCTTGATGACAACGCCGGGTTTGCGGCTTGTTGGCGGGTTGTTGCTATTATGGATTGGCGTGAAATTGCTAACCGATCAGGCCGATCATGGTCTGGATGGTAAAATTGCCGAAAAAAGCAGTCTCATCGGTGCGATCCAGACAATCATTGTTGCCGATTTCGTGATGAGCCTCGACAATGCTCTGGCGATTGCAGCCGCAGCAAAAGGAAGCATGTTCCTAGTGGTTTTCGGGCTGGTGCTAAGCGTGCCGATCATTATTGGCGGCAGCGCCATCATTTTGCGGATTATGGAACGGTTTCCCATCATCATCACATTCGGGGCAGGCCTGCTTGGCTGGCTTGGCGGCAGCTTGATTGCGAATGACGAGATCAATGTCAACATCATGCCCGAAGTGATTATACAGGCCCCGTGGATTGCCGCGATTGCCGGCGCCGCCTTTGTGGCTGGGCTTGGCACTATGCTGGCGGCGCGAAAAAAAGCAAGCAACTAGTCATCGCGCAGTAATTTTTCAATTAATGCATGCTAATTGATTGGCATGAGACGAAATTTCGTTAGTCTCATGCCATCGGAATCACTTTATCATGGCAGCGTTACAATGACCCAACAAAACACTCCCAAAATTGCAGTTATCGGATTTGGCGAAGCTGGGTCTTGCCTATGCCAAGGCTGGGGCCGAAGTGACGTTCACGCCTTTGACATCAAACAGATTGGCGACACAGACACCGCCGCCAACAAAACCAGCCAGATGCAGGAGGCGGGTGTTATTATTGGCGATGATGCGGCAAGCACGGTTCGCCAAGCCGATATGATTTTCAGCACGGTCACTGCCGATCAGGCACATGCCGCCGCAAGCGCCGCCGCCGCGGGCATCCGCCCCGGTGCCTATTTCTTTGATCTGAACAGCTGTGCCCCATCCACCAAGCAAAGAAATGCCGTAATCATCACCGAGGCTGGCGGGCGCTATGTCGATGTGGCGGTTATGGCCACGATCACCCCAAAATATCACCAGACCGCAATGTTGGTTGCCGGTGAACATGCCGAATCTGCTATCGCTTTGATGCTGGCTTTAGACATGAAGCCGGTTCATGTTCCCGGGCCGGTTGGCCGGGCCTC
>DFSK01000055.1 GCA_002378605.1 Alphaproteobacteria bacterium UBA3439 | reverse complement strand
TCAAGGCCGGTTTTGGCGCAAAAAGCGGCAACCAACGCGGCCTCATCTGGAATGCCGAGACTGGCCCGATCAATGCCGCCAAGCCCGCCAATCGGCCATTGCGCATCCATGCGCAGCATCGCACACCAATAGCTAAGATCAATAAAGGCCGGCCCAAGGGTGCTTAATTCCCAATCAATCAAGGCAGCAATTCTGACCTGATCACGGATCAGTAAATTATCCAGCCGAAAATCACCATGGATGACACAAAATCCGGGAACATCACCGTCAAGACAATCGGGCAGTTCGGCAAGCAGGAATTCCATCGCGGCAATCATTTCGGTTTCACTGGCGCGATATTGACGCGTCCATGTGCCAAGCTGGCGATCAATATAGCCCGATGGTTTGCCAAAGCCCTCGAGCCCAAGCGCAATCGGGTCAAGCTGTGCCAATGCGGCAAGAACGTCAATTTTGGCATGGAACAGGGCGTGCCGGTCGGCATTCATATAGCCTGCCAAGGCTGGATCAAACAGGGTTTTGCCATCAATTTCACGCATGACAAAAAACTTCATGCCAATGACATCTGGATCATCACAAGCGGCAATCATGCCCGGAACCGGTACCGCCGTTTTATCCAATGCTTTCATAACCCGATATTCACGATCAACCGCATGCGCTGATTTCAACAATAAACCGGCTGGTTGGGTGCGTAGCACGAAGCGGCCGGCTTCTGCGCCAAGGTCGGTTTGTAGTCGGTATGTTGGGTTTGACTGGCCGCTGGAAAACTTATCCAGATTGACCGGCATACCTATTTGCGGGGCTGCGGTTTGCAGCCATTTTGCCAGCGATGATAAAAGTGATGTATCACGCGCTTTGTCGGGGCCGGTATTAGAATTCGTCATCACATAGCTCTGGTTTGACAATGAGGGGGTGAAATCGCGCTTTGCAAGCTCAACAAAAGGGCTGACGGCAAGATTGTTTTGACCATCTTGGCTCAGCTGGCGTAAGTTTACTAGGCTGTTTCAAGCCATGAAACGAAAAAGACACCAACTTGCATGATTGCTATGATTGCCATTCACTTTTACGCAGCATCAGGTCAATTCATGATAAATTTTGATCTCGGAGAGATTGCATGACTGGACATCTTCATGGAAAGACAATCGTGGTAACTGGCGCTGCACGCGGTCTTGGTGCTCAGTTTTGCCACGCGATTGCCAATGCCGGGGGAACCATTCTTGCGCTTGGCCGTGATGAGGCTGCATTGGCGGCGATGATTGCCGACCTATCCGGCACGGGTCATGATCTTATTCTTGCCGATGTGACTAAGACTGATGCCGTTGCCGACGGTCTTGCCCGCCGCCAGTTTGACGGGCTTGTGAATAATGCAGGCATTGCTGTTACCGCTGCATTGCATGCCAGTGCTGAAGATGATGTAAGGCGTGTCATTGACACTAATCTTCTCGGCAGCTTATGGACATTGCAGGCTGCGGTTCCGGTGTTAAAGGCAGCTGGTGGCGGCGTCATTGTGAATATTGCGTCAGTGCTCGGCCATCGTCCATTGCCACATACGGGGATTTATGCTGCCAGCAAGGCGGCCATCATTCAGATGACACGTTCGGCGGCAGTTGAGCTTGCGCGGGATCATATTCGGGTGAATGCGCTGGCACCCGGTTATGTGATGACTGATCTTAACCGTGATTTTCTGACAAGCGATGCGGGCATAAAGCTGCAAAAACGCACCGCGCTTCGCCGTTTTGCCACCTCTGCCGAGTTGATGCCTGCTTTGTTATTTCTGCTCGACCCCGCCAATAGCTATATGACTGGTGAGACCCTAACCATTGATGGTGGTATGAGTGCCAGCCTTTAAAAGAGATAAGACCCCGAACAGAAATAACGCCCGCAAAAATGACCGCTTTAAAAAAGAATAGGATTGCCAAAATATGGATTTTTCAATTGATGCCGCATTACAGGCAGATCACGACCGGCTGCGTGCCTTTGTCCGTGATGAAATCGTGCCGCTTGAAGCTGATCGGAAAAATTACGATTCCTACGGCAATATCGATATGGCGGTTTTGCAAACGCTTCGTGCCAAGGTCAAGGCAGCCGGTTTATGGGCGCCGCAAATTCCGCGTGAACAGGGCGGGCTTGGCTATGGGCCAACTGGTATGGCAGTGTTGTATGAGGCAATGAATTATTCGATTTTTGGACCGGTTGCCTTCAACTGTGCGGCACCCGATGACGGCAATATGTATATTCTGAATAAGGTTGCCAACCAAGCGCAAAAAGATCGCTGGCTAACACCGATTATCAATGGTGATGTGCGATCTTCTTTTGCAATGACCGAGCCTGCGCCTGGTGGTGGTTCAGACCCAAGCATGATTCAAACAACGGCAAAACGGGTAAATGGCAAATGGGTCATAAATGGCCGCAAATGGTATATTACCGGCGCAGGTGAGGCGGCACATTTTATTTTGATGGCAAAAACCGGTGATGGTGCCCGTGACGGATTGACCGCCTTTTTGTTTCATCGTGATGATCCGGGCTGGCGCATTGAAAGACGAATTGGCATCATGGGGCCAGAAGAACATGGCGGCCATTGTGAATTGGTGTTTGATGGAATGGAACTTGATGATGACCGCGTGCTGATGGGCGAGGGTAAAGGGCTGAAAGTTACGCAAATCCGCCTTGGCCTTGCGCGGTTAACGCATTGCATGCGTTGGCTTGGACTGGCCAAACGCGCGGTTGATATTGCGGCTGATTATGCGGCGCACCGAACTGGTTTTGGCATCAAGCTGATTGACCGTGAATCAATCCAGATGAAACTTGGTCAGGCAGCAATGGATATCGAGATTGGCCGTGTCATGGTGATGCGTGCCGCCTGGCGGATTGAACAGGGATCAAAAGCGCGCCAAGATATTTCAATTGCGAAAATCCATGTTTCACAATTATTGAATCGGGTCACAAG
>DFSK01000117.1:3276-3984 GCA_002378605.1 Alphaproteobacteria bacterium UBA3439 | reverse complement strand
AATTCTGGGAAATGATGGGGCCAAAAGGCAATGCAATGCCAACCGAGCTGGAAAAAGCGCTTATCGAATCATTCGGTTCAGTTGACGCGTTTAAAGATGCGTTCAAGGCAGCGGGTGCAGGCCAGTTTGGTTCTGGCTGGTGCTGGCTTGTGAAAAACAGCGACGGCGGGCTTGCCGTGACCAAAACCGAAAATGGGGTAAACCCACTTTGCTTTGGCCAGACAGCGCTTCTTGGCTGTGACGTTTGGGAACATTCCTACTATATTGATTTCCGCAACAAGCGCCCTGATTATCTGGCTAATTTCCTCGAGAATCTGGTCGATTGGGATTATGTTGCAGCGCAGCTCTAGGCAATAAACAAGATCGTACTGCGAAAGGCACTATCCGTTTAGAGACCCGCCTTTGGCTTGCCGTCAAATATGAAAACCGTCACCTTAACTTTAGGTGGCGGTTTTTTTATGGCTCTTTGAATCGCCAGAATTTAGGCAAAAATCGGCCTTAATTCGGCGTCATAAATGCCATCGTAGCAAGGCTGAGATGACAGCCTGACGCCAATCAAAACAGCATTAAGACAAAAGGCATTAAAATGGTTGTAGCATTTGTCATACTGGTTGCATTTGGGATTTATCAAACTGATTCGGTGCAGGAATTCCGCGCCAATAGCAATCACAATCCAGTCTATAAAATTGTCAGGGGCGTGCCATGCGA
>DFSK01000117.1:1971-2922 GCA_002378605.1 Alphaproteobacteria bacterium UBA3439 | reverse complement strand
TGAAACAGGTCAATCGTGATGGCACGGTTGGCGATATTTGCCGTCCGTAAAACCCTAGCCGTCCTGAACCATCTTCTTGACGCGAAGGCGAAGCGCATTCAGCCGGATAAAGCCATGTGCGTCACTATGGTCATAATCAACCGCGCCATCTTCAAATGTCACCAGATCGGCATTATACAGCGAATTTGGTGATTTGCGGCCAGTGACGATCACATTGCCTTTATACAGCTTTAACCGCACAACACCATTAACGGCATCACGACAGCTATCAATCGCTGCTTGCAGCATTTCGCGTTCAGGCGAGAACCAGAAACCATTATAAACCAGCTCGGCATAGCGCGGCATCAATTCATCTTTGGTATGCATGGCACCGCGATCAAGCGTGATTGATTCCATGGCGCGGCGGGCTGTCAGCAAAATCGTGCCGCCAGGTGTTTCGTAAACACCGCGTGATTTCATGCCAACAAACCGGTTTTCAACAAGATCAAGACGGCCAATACCATTATCGCCGCCAAGCTTGTTTAATGCTGCCAGCAAATTGGCAGGTGACAGCGCCTTGCCATCAATCGCCACCGGATCACCTGATTTGAAAGTGATTTCGATTTCGGTTGGTTTATCCGGCGCATCTTCGGGCGATACGCTTCGGGAAAACACATATTCTTCTGGGGCAACCCATGGGTCTTCAAGCACTTTACCTTCGGCTGAAATATGCAGAAGATTCGCATCAACACTGAAGGGGGCTTCGCCGCGTTTGTCTTTTGGAATTGGAATCTGGTTGGCTTCGGCATAGGCAATCAGTTTTGTCCGGCTGCTCAAGTCCCATTCACGCCAAGGCGCAATGACCTTGATATCGGGCTGCTGGGCATAATAGGCCAATTCAAACCGAACCTGATCATTACCTTTGCCAGTGGCGCCATGTGAAACCGCCTCAGCGCCAACGTCACGGGCAAT
>DFSK01000117.1:0-1659 GCA_002378605.1 Alphaproteobacteria bacterium UBA3439 | reverse complement strand
TCGATTTGCCGTTTGGCAATCAAAGGCCGCGCAATTGACGTGCCAAGAAGATAGGCACCTTCATAAAGCGGGTTTGCCCGAAACATGGGGAAAACATAATCGCGCACAAATTCTTCACGCAAATCTTCGATATAGATTTGCTTGATTCCCATCATCTCGGCCTTGGCGCGGGCTGGCTCGATGTCTTCGCCCTGACCGATATCGGCCGTGAACGTAACCACCTCAGCGCGGTAATGGTCTTGCAACCAGCGCAGGATCACCGAAGTATCAAGGCCGCCTGAATAGGCGAGGACGACTTTTTTAATATCTTGCTTGCTCATAAGAGATTGCTATATCCGATCACTGGCGGCCTCGCAATGACGTTTTTGCCGTTGGTGCATTTTTGCACGAGGCTGTTTTTGGTCCGGTTTACAGCTCGCGAAGCAGCGGCGCCGGTTTGCGGCCAAGGGTTTTCATCGCGCCAGTCAGCCCCAAAACCGCCGTTGCCACAGCGCCGGCAAGGGTGGTGCCAAAAACCAGCCAGCCATCAAGAATGAATTCCGCGCCCAAAAATCCATGAACCAAAGCCCAGCTTGCAAGACTGCCAATAAACGCCGCGGCAATGGCGGTCAGCAGTCCTAAAAACGCATATTCAAGAAACCAAGCAAGGCCAATCGACAGCCGTGTTGCACCAAGCACTTTTAAAATCACCGAGTCAGCAAGCCGTTGTGATTCGCTGCTGGCAACGGTTCCGGCAAGAACCGCAATGCCGGCGATCAGGGTGACAAGGGCGGTTAACCGCACCGCACCGCCAAGTAGGCCAATGACGCGCTGCGCGGTTGCCACCGCTTCTTTCACCGAGACCGCCGAGATGTTTGAAAAGTTGCTGGTAACGGCGCGTTCAACCGCATCGGCAGCAGCGTCACTATCGGCATGGGTGGTTGCAATCCAGCTATGCGGGGCGGCATCCAGAACGCCCGGATTCAGCACGAAAACAAAATTGATCTGAAAGCTTTGCCAATCCACTTCGCGAAGATTGGCGATTGTTGCGGTGATTTCGCGGCCAAGAACATTGATGCTAACCGTATCGCCAATCGTTAGGCCGAAATCACCAGCCGCATCTTCGGACATGGAAACAAGTGGCGGGCCGCTATAATCGCTCGGCCACCAATCGCCGGCGACAATCTCGCTTCCTTTGGGTGCTGATGCTGACCATGTCAAAGCGCGGTCACCGCGCAGAATCCATGCCGATCCTTCAGGCGGGGTAATTTCCGCTGCTGGAATGTCATTGATCTTGGAAACGCGGCCACGAAGCATTGGCGTTTTGGTGATTTGTGAAATGCCATCAATTGATCTGGCCAGCTTTTCAAAGGCGTCAATCTGGCGTGGCTGAATGTCAATAAAGAACCAGGCCGGCGCATCTTCGGCAACGCGGTTATCAATTTGACGGCCAAGATTGGACTCGCTTACCGACACTGTGACCAGAACCGAAAGCCCAAGCCCAAAGGCAATGATGACCGCGCGCACCGGTGAACCGGGGCGGGTAATATTGGACAATGCCAAACGGGCAGGAACAAATCGCGGCAAGGGCGCAAGGCGTAATAGCCGCACCAGAATGTTGCCAAGAACCGATAATAGCAATAATGCGGCAAGCGAGCCGCCGATAAAGCTGGCGGTAAT
>DFSK01000078.1:562-2728 GCA_002378605.1 Alphaproteobacteria bacterium UBA3439 | reverse complement strand
AACCAATCGGCAAATTGGCTGAACGCCGAAATATGCCCTGGTCGAATGGGCAATAGTCACCCAAGTGTTGTTCCCTACACCGTCTATGAGGCCAAGGACGGCTTTGTCATTATCGCCTGCGGCAATGACAAGCAATTCATCCGTTTGACGGCGGCACTTGGCATTCCGGCGCTGGCTGATGATGATGACTTTGCCAGCAATGAGGCCCGAATCAAAAACCGTGATCGTCTTGATGCCATGCTTGGCGATATCATCGCCAAGCTGGATCGCGTTCAGGTGATTGACAAGCTGGAAACGGCAGGTGTGTCTTGTGGCCCGATTAATGATATTGCCGACGTCTTTGCCGATCCTCATGTCAAGGCACGCGGCGCGCGCATTGATCAACAGCGTGAAGATGGCAGCCAGATTTCGTCAACCGCCTTTGCGGCCAAACTTGGCGTGACGCCAGCGCAATATCGTACCGCGCCACCTCGCCTTGGCCAGCATAATGATCAGGTCATGCAAGAATGGGCAGGTCTGGGCGCTGATGCGGTTGCGGCTTTGCGCGCTGCCAAGGTGATGTGATCAAAACGGCCAGCCATTATTGCTGTTGGAAACGTTCTTTCATCGACCCAAAGATTGACCGCAATTTGGGCGAAACCGAACAATCGGCAATTAGCGTTACGATCGGTGCCACATCTTGCGGCGTGTCTTCATAGGTAAAGGCCGGAAAGGCGCGTGAAACGGCAAGCCTGATTTTGGCGTTTTCGGGAAGCCGCATGATGGCAACGCCATCGCGAAATTTTGCTGTGCGTCCCTGTTCGGGGGCTTCGGCAACAAAAGCGTCATTTGTCACTGAACAGCGATTATCGAGATAGGCTTTGACTTGTATGATTTTTGGCGGCTCAAACTGGGTGCTAAAGCTGGGCATGAAAAACCATAACAGGGCAAATATGCCAGCAATGGCAAGGCCAACAGCGATTAATGATGTAAAGATTTTCATCAAAGCCCCGCTTTCAAACCGCACGATCGAGTGATGGAGCCAAGGCTAGAAATGCATGCCAAATTCGCTGGCAAGTCCATTGGCCAGCGCGTCAAGCTTGTCCTTGTCCATTGGCCGCATTGGCGCACGAAGATTGCCCCATGCGCTATGGCCAGTTGATCGGGCAAGAAGTGCCTTTTGCGCTGGGATTGGCGCATAATCTTGGAACATCAAACGCACCGCACAGACCTTTTTATGTTTGGTCTCGGCCAATTCCCAATTGCCAGAAAGACACAAGTCAATCACTTCGGCAATATCGGTTCCGTTCAAATTTGCCGTTGCTGAAATGCAACCAGGTGCGCCAAGCCGGATGGCTTCGATAACAGGCAATTCGGCACCCGGATAAACAATCAATCCGTCAATCTCAAGAAGGGCTTTGGTATTGTCCCAGACGCCCGAGCTGTCTTTGATGCCAACAATGGTTTCAGGGAAATCATCATGCAGTTTTTTCACAAGATCAATCGACAGCCCAACACCCGATACTTGTGGAATATGGTAAAGATAGATTTTGAGCTTTTGATCATTCACGCCGGCAATAAGCTGGGCGTAATAATCATATAAACCAGCATCGCTCATGCCTTTAAAATAGAAAGGCGGCAAAACCATAACACCAGCACAGCCAAGCCCGACAGCATGCTGGCAAAGATCAATCGTATCGGGAAGATTGCAAAGGCCGGTTCCAGGGATCATCACTGCCGGATCAATACCCGCATTGACCAAACCCTCAAGCGCGGCTTTGCGCTCGCTATGACTAACCGACAGCGCCTCGCCAGTTGTTCCAAAAGGGGCAAGCCCGCTAACGCCGGTGGCAAGAAGATGTTTGGCAAGGTCGTTATAAAGTGACTGGTCAAGATTTAGATTGTCGTCAAACGGGGTAAGAAGCGGAGCAATAAGACCTTTGATCATCAACGTGCTTTCTATCGTGAAATGGCCTGTTCGAATGACTGGCCGGAAAGAGAAAAGAAATGGGCCCAAAGGATTTCGCCAGAGGGTTTTGCCGAAATTTAACTATGACGGTAAATTGCCAGTTTCTCAAGCCACTAGAGTTTCCAAAGTCACTAGATAAGGGCTATTTAACGTCGATGGTTTTATATTGATTATATTGCCCCCAAAGCTTGCCCCCCAACTCTTGCTTCCAACTCTTG
>DFSK01000078.1:0-267 GCA_002378605.1 Alphaproteobacteria bacterium UBA3439 | reverse complement strand
CAACTCTTGCTTCCAACTCTTGCGCTTTTGTGAAATTTTTGTGAAATCGAAGATGCCGCTTTGCTTTCACCGGTTTCGGCCTTAGAATCAGGGCCACTGCTGCAAGTTGGCTTGCTATCTCATTTTCAAAGCTGTTGCTGGCATGGGTCGAACCCAAATCGACCTTTAAACCAAATTTACAAGAAAGATATAAAGTTCAATGAGTGTTGAAATCCCCCACCCGCAGCGGGCCACAAAAATTGTTGCTACCCTTGGCGATGTATCATC
>DFSK01000129.1:15204-22297 GCA_002378605.1 Alphaproteobacteria bacterium UBA3439 | reverse complement strand
GGCGCGATTCTGCAATTCGCCAGCAATATCTTCGTCAAAGCCCTGAATGGCGGCCAGCTCTTCCAATGTGCTTTCGGCAATTTCTTCAGGGAAGACAAAGCCTTCAGCAACAAGAAGATGGGCAATCACGTCATCAATATTCAACGCATCAATAAAGCGCGTTGAACGGGTTTTGAACTCTTCTTGACGGCGTTCTGATTCTTCAGCCTCGGTCAGAACATCAATATACCAACCAGACAATTGCGACGCCAAACGCACATTCTGGCCACGACGTCCAATCGCAAGGCTCAATTGATCATCTGGAACAACAACTTCCATCCGACCAGCAACCTCATCCATCACCACTTTGGCGACTTCGGCAGGCGCCAATGCATTCACCACAAAAGCGGCTGGATCTTCGATATAGGGAATGATTTCGACTTTTTCGCCCTGCAATTCGCCAACAACAGCCTGAACACGGCTACCGCGCATACCAACACAAGCGCCAACTGGATCAATGCCTGGATCATTTGACAGAACGGCAATTTTGGCACGGCTGCCCGGCTCGCGGGCAACGCCCTTGATTTCGATAATGCCATCATAGATTTCTGGCACTTCTTGGGTAAACAGCTTGGCCATGAATTCATTGCAGGCACGCGATAGGAAAATTTGCGGGCCGCGTGGCTCTTCACGAACATCAATAATATAGGCGCGAACCCGATCGCCTTGGCGCAAATTTTCACGCGGGATCATTTCCTCACGGCGAATCACCGCTTCGGCACGGCCAAGGTCAACCGTGATTGAATAGCTCTCAGCGCGCTTGACCGTACCAACGACAATTTCGCCGATCCGGTGCTTATATTCCTCAAACTGGCGCGCCCGTTCAGCATCGCGCACTTTTTGTGAAATAACCTGTTTTGCTGTTTGCGCGGCAATTCGGCCAAATTCGATTGGTGGCAAAGATTGACGCCAAAATTCACCAGCGGCCAATGGCGGGTTTTGCTTGGCGCCTTCGGCAAGGCTCATCTGCATCGATTCATCTTCAACTTCTTCGACAACTTCGATCCAGCGCTCGAGACGAATGGCACCGGTTTTGCGATCAATCATCGCCCGGATATCACGATCCAACCCATATTTCGCCCGGCCGGCCTTTTGGATGGCTTCTTCCATCGCCAGCATGACTTCTTCGCGTTCAATCGATTTTTCACGCGCCACCACATCGGCAACTTGAATTAGCTCGAGGCCAGGAATTGATGATGTATCCATAGTCGTCTCACCTTTGATTTGTCTTTGCACCATATGCGGCGCGGCATTTATCACGAAAATTCTTTGTTCTTTTGACCTTAATCTATCGCCATTTCGGGCCTAGCTTCGCCGTTCGATAATTTCACTTGGATCGATCCGTGCCGATTCAATATCATCAAAGGCAAATTCAAATCTGCCAAAGCTTGTTTCAAGGCCAATCTTGCCATCTTCAGACAGGCCGGTAAGGCGGCCTTGGAACCGCCGCCGTCCATCAAGCATCATGCATAATGTTATTTTCGCCAATTCACCATTAAACCGGGCAAAATGTTCAATGCGCGTCAAAGGCCGGTCAATGCCGGGTGAGCTCACTTCAAGAACATAAGCAGCGGCAATTGGGTCATCAACATCAAGCAATGTCGAAATATGCCGACTTAACATCTGGCAATCTTCGACCGTCATCTCACGATCTTCTTTCGGCTCGGCCATAATCTGCAACTGGTTGCGACCCGTTTGCCCACCTGAAAACTGAACCCGCACAAGGCCAAAGCCAAGCTCGGTGATCGCATCTTCGATAATCTGGCTTATCTTGGCTTCGACCAAAACGCCTCCTAAAACCTGAATGGTGGCTTGCCAAAATGGCAACAGCCGAAACTCTAACCTAGCTGAACTGCCTGTTAAAAACGGGCCAAAACCCCTTAAAAAAGACAATAAAAAAGTGGGCCAGTGGCCCACCGTCTGACTGCGACAGCTTTATTTCTTTTTGTTATAAGCGGTGATTAGCAAAAAAGCAAGAGGCAAGAGGTGACAAGCCTGTGAGATCAATTTATCGTTCATCCATTTACAAAATGGTCAGATCAGCCCGCGATACCGCATCGCTGAAAAAGAAACCATGATGATTGGCGTTCGGCGCGATCGGCTTTTTTCATATAGCGGGTTTCTGGCAAATCGGCAGGGCGTTGTCGCCAATCTTGGGGGCCGCGCGCTGTCCATATAAAATCGGCATGCGCGCTGGCAGCCTGCAAAAGCCAGCTTTTTGCCGTTGGATCATCGCTTGCCAGAACCAGCCGTCCGCCCGGCCGAATCATCACACCAAGCTGGTCAAGAAGCGCTGTTTGCAGAATACGCCGCGCCGCATGCCGCTTTTTGGGCCACGGATCGGGAAACATGATAAAAGCGCCAGCAAGGCTTGCCGTCCCAAGACTAGGCATGATCAGCCGAACATCATCTGGCCAGATGCGGATATTGCCAAGCCGTTGTTCATGAATATGACGAAGTAGGCTGGCAACACCATTGATAAAAGGTTCAGCCCCGATGAAATCACAGTCAGGCATGGCCGCCGCAAGGCCAGCCAGATGTTCACCACCGCCAAAGCCGATTTCAAGATAGCGATCTGCCTTGCGGCCAAATTGATCATCAATAGGCCGTGCCGGATCAAAGGCAAATTGCGGCAAATCTTCATCAAGAAGCCGCTTCATTGAAGCGCGAAGCGGGCGCCCTTTCCGCCGACCATAAAAACGCGGCCCCATCGGGGCCCCGTCTTTGATAACAGCATCATGATCGGCCATTGCAATATCTGCCTTATATTTGATCAGCTATTTGATTGGGCGGTAACCCTATCGTGCCGCAGCGCGCAGCGCGTCAACAAGATCGGTTGCTTCCCAGCTAAATGTACCAGGCCCTGCTTCACCAGCGATACGGCCAAAATGCCCATAGGCTGCGGTTGGCGCATAGATTGGCGCGTTCATGCCAAGATGCTGGCGAATGCCACGCGGTGTTAAATCCATGCAATCGCGAAGCGCTTCTTGCAGCTTTTGATCGTCAACCATGCCAGTGCCATGTGTATTTGCATAAAGCGATACCGGCTCGGCAACGCCAATAGCATAGGCAATCTGGATTGTGCAACGCGATGCCAAGCCCGCCGCGACAACATTTTTTGCCAAATAACGGCTGGCATAGGCGGCCGACCGGTCAACCTTTGTCGGATCCTTTCCCGAAAAAGCCCCCCCACCATGCGGCGCAGCACCACCATAAGTATCAACAATGATTTTGCGGCCGGTAAGACCCGTATCACCATCCGGCCCCCCAATCACAAATTGCCCAGTTGGATTTACCAGCAGATCATCACCTGTCACCATCCAGCCATCGGGAAGAACATTTGCAATTACCGGCGTTACAAGCGCCAGAATTTCGGCCTGTGTCGCTTTTTCAGAATGCTGTGTCGATAGAACCACCTTATGCACACCCGTTGGCCGGCCCTTATCATCATAATCAAGGCTGATCTGGCTTTTCGAATCAGGGCCGAGGATCGAATCGGCATCCTGTTTGCGCACTGTTGCAAGATCTTTTAGAATCTGGTGCGAATAATGAATTGCCGCAGGCATCAAAACATCGGTTTCATCACAGGCATATCCGAACATAAGCCCCTGATCACCCGCCCCTTCATCTTTATTATCACCTGAATCAACACCCATAGCGATATCGCTCGATTGCTCGTGAAGATAATTTTGAAACTCGAAATCAGCGTGATGAAAGGCTTTTTGCTCATAACCAATATCTTTGACCGCCGCCCGCACCGCCGGTTCGATCTCGGCCATAATCTGGGTCAATTTAGACTCGCTTGCCCGCACTTCGCCAGCCAACACAACACGGTTTGTTGTTGCCAAAGTTTCACAGGCAACCCGCGCTTCTGGTTCATGTTTCAAAAACAGGTCAAGAACCGTATCCGAGACACGGTCACATAATTTGTCGGGATGGCCTTCTGAAACAGACTCAGACGTAAAGATATAGCTCATGGATGAAATCCTGAATTTTTGTTGACGGTATCTATTGCCTGATGGAGCGGTAGAGGTCAAGCCATGCAGCGGTGCCAATAATCAAGAAAATAAGCGCAAAAAACCCCAAATTGCCGAAGCGGGCAAACGGTGTTGGCGACAAAGCCAATGGCACCGGCAGATCAAGAACACCCTGCGAGCCAAGCCCTATCTGTCCAAGAATACGACCATAGGAATCAAAGCCGGCAGTGATACCCGTATTGGCAACGCGCATCAGCGGCAAGCCTTCTTCAACCGCACGCATCTGCGCTTGCACAAGATGCTGCCATGGCCCTGCGCTTTGGCCGAACCATGCATCATTGGTGATATTGATCATCATATCTGGGCGCATCTCTTGACCAATGACCGCACCGGCAAAAATCACTTCATAGCAAATCAGCATTTGCATGGTGCCATAGCCGTCAAGACGCATCAGGATGTTATTTTCGCCAGGCACAAAATCAATCGGGCCAACAATCGGCTCGAGAAATGGCAACCATTTGCGAAATGGCATATATTCGCCAAAAGGCACAAGATGACGTTTGTCATAAACAGCTTTTATCGCACCGCTATGGTCAATCATAATGGCCGAATTCAGCAAAGTGCGCCTGCCGCCAAGTCGCGGGATACCCGTAATCACCACGCCATCATTTTGCGTAGCATTGCGAATGGTTGTGTCGAGCAATGATTTGTTGCGACTGGCAAATCCGGCAAAGGCGGTTTCCGGCCAGATCACCAATTTTGGCACCGCATCGCCTTGACGTGACAGGGTGACAAGCCGGTCGAGATGGCGTTGGCGTTTGCTTCGATCCCATTTATCAGCTTGTGGTATCGCCGGTTGCACAAGCCTGACCATCGATTCTGATGGTGAATAACCATTCGATGAATTGGCAAGCCGCGCCGCCCCAAAGGCGGCAAGCACCAGAGGCAATATCAAAAATAGCGCGGCAAAACGCCGATGTCCCAAAACCCAGAATGCCGGTACCAGCGCAAAAAATAACGCAATGACACATAGTCCATAGGCGCCAATCACACTGGCCGCTTGCAGGCTGGCAAGATCAACAGCAAATAAACTGCCGGTCAGATTCCACGGAAATCCGGTTGCCACAAAACCGCGCGCCCATTCGCCAAGGCTAAAAAAAGCAACAAACCAGAATAGGCGCGCCACCGGTCGTCGTCCAAATGACCATGAAACCATCGCGGCGATGGCCCAGAAAAACGCCAAAACAAATGCCAGTGCCAGCGCCATAAATGGCGTTACAATCCAAAGCGATGGCGACTCAACCATCAGCGAATGCGACACCCAATAGGTCGATGCGAGAAACCATCCTGTGCCAGCTGCGCCAAAAATCATCGAAGCCTGCATTCGGCTCTCAGCTTTTAAATAGGCAAGAAGCGGAATCGATAAGGCAAAAATCGCTGGCAATAAGAATAGCGGCGGCAAGGACAGGCTTGCAAATGCACCGGCAAGCAAATGCCAGAAAAGCACAAGAAAGCGGCCTTTAGTCCTGTTTGCTAGAGCTGGTTTTAACACGCGGCAATCCACGAAGTTTTAACAAAGTGACGCGGCGCGGGTCTCCTTCAAGAATTTCAAACTGTATCCCGCCGCGATGACGCACAACCTCGCCACGACCAGGCACCCGCCCGGCAAGCGCACAGACCAATCCGCCAAGCGTATCAATCTCGTCACGTTCATCATCATCAAGCAAAGGGCCGGTAATCGCTTCAAGAACTTCAACTTCAAGCCGTGCATCAGCAATGGCAGTACCATCGCCCTTTTGCTCAAACCGCAATTGCGCCGTGGTGTCATGTTCATCTTCAATTTCACCAACAATTTCCTCGACCAGATCTTCGATCGTGATCAAACCATCAACCCCGCCAAATTCATCAACAACCAGCGCCAAATGGCGGCGGCGCAAACGCATTTCATGAAGCAGATCAAGAAGCCGGATTGTTGGCGATATAAACAGGGCCGGCCGCAAAAGACTTTCGACTCCGGGCGTGTGACCGTTGCGAAGATGTGCAAATAAATCCTTGATATGGATAATGCCAACAACGTCATCCAGCGTGTTACGGTAAACCGGCACGCGGCTGTGATTGGCATCGCTCATTTGCCGGATAATGTCATCAAAGCCATCAGCAAGCGCAACCGAAACAATATCGGCACGCGGAATCATCACATCGGCAGCGGTAATATCGCGAAGCCCAAGAAAATTCTGCAACAGCGTGCCTTCATGGCTGTCAAAACTGGTCTTGTCATCAAGCGATTCTTGAAGCAATTCGGTCAGTTCTTCGCGGCGCGATGACGGACGGGCAAATGAGGGGAAAAACCTCCCAAGAAACGACATCATTATCCGGCCTCCCGCGTGCCAAGCCCAAGCCCATCATCAAGATAGGGATTGGCAATCTTCATCTGGCCAAGAAGGGCTATTTCCAGCGCTTCCATTTCATCCGCCATCTGATCATCAATATGATCATAGCCAAGCAAATGCAAAACACCGTGGGTAAATAGATGCAATAGATGATCACCCGCCGGAATGCCAGCCTCGGCCGCTTCACGCATTACCGTTTCACCAGCAATGGCAATATCGCCAATGCCGCCATCCATTTCCGGCATATCATCACCCGGATAGAGATCGTCACCTGCCGGAAAAGATAGAACATTGGTTGATTTATCAAAGCCGCGATGAAGAAAATTCATCGACCGCATGTCACCATCATTGCACAGCAAAAGACTGACCGTCTGCGGGTCAAGCGATAGCCGTGACGCCATGTGATCAAGCATTACTGGCCCGCGTTTTTGCAAATCTTCAATAAGGGGGGTATGCCAGCTAGATGGATCAATGCTGACCTCGATCAAAGCGCCAGCATCAGAAGTCCATTCATCGCTCAAAAATTGATTATCCTCTGGACTGTCAGGTTCCAGAGCGTCGTCGTCATTATTCATTTCACTCGTCATGAGCTATTTTCATTTCCCATTGCACAAGCAACCGCGATAAAGCGCGCCTGTTCATGCTCTATTTGGACGTATTCTGCTGCTTTTGTCCAGCTTCATACGC
>DFSK01000129.1:0-14862 GCA_002378605.1 Alphaproteobacteria bacterium UBA3439 | reverse complement strand
AAAAGCGAAACCGCCTCGGCAAGGCCGGACGGTTGACCCGCTGGCAAATCAACCTGACTTAAATCACCCGTAATGACCATATGTGAATCCTGTCCAAGCCGGGTTAGAACCATTTTCATTTGGACAGGCGTCGTGTTTTGCGCCTCGTCAATAATCACATGCGCTGCGGTCAAGGTGCGGCCGCGCATAAAGGCAAGCGGTGCAATTTCAATCTCGCCACTGGCCAGCATCCGGTCAACTTTATCCGCCGGCATCATATCATATAGCGCATCATAAAGTGGCCGCAGGTAAGGATCGACCTTTTCTTTCATATCGCCCGGCAAAAAGCCAAGGCGTTCACCCGCTTCAACGGCAGGACGCGATAAAATAATGCGTTCGACTTCGCGCTTTTTCAACGCTTCGACGGCGCGGGCAACGGCCATGTAGGTTTTGCCAGTGCCAGCAGGCCCAAGGCCAAACACCACTTCATTGCTGCGCAGTAATTTCAGATAATCATTCTGGCCTTTGGTTTTGGCGACGATTTTCTTTTTCCAAGTGTCAAAAGATTCGCCTGCCGTTACCGCATCGGCCTGATGACCATTCACGGCCCATCGCAATGCATCTTCAACCATTGATTTATCGATATCATCACGCTTGCCATCGGCAATACGACGATAAAGATCTTCAATCACGGTTCGGGCGGTTTTGGTGGCTTTTCCAGCACCGGAAATTTTGATGCTATTGCCAAAAGAATCCAGCGTGACATCCAAAGATTTTTCGATATGAGCCAGGTGCTGGTTATGTTCACCTGATAATAGCGCTAGAACGCCATTATCTTCGAATTCCATACGGATACTATTGGCTTTTGCCGCGTTCACGCCGCCCCCTTCAAATTGACGATGTCGCCAGTCATGCTGTTCTGGCGCGCTTCTGACAGACGGCAAGGCACAATCTGGCCAATCTGATCAGGATGGCCAATGAAATTCACCGCTTGCATATAGGGGCTTCGACCAGCCATTTGACCGTCACGGCCACCGGCCCGTTCGACAAGTATATCAACAATTTTGCCTTCGGTTCCTTTGTTAAAGGCAAATTGCTGAGCGTTGAGCAATTGCTGAAGGCTTTCCAGCCGTTCGGATTTTACCGATTCTGGAACCTGTATTTCGGCAGTGGCTGCCGGTGTTCCGGGGCGCGGGCTGTATTTAAACGAATAGGCCGATGCATAACCAACCTTACTGACAAGCGCCAGCGTTTCAGCAAAATCAGCGTCGCTCTCACCAGGGAAACCAACAATGAAATCACCTGACATGGCAATATCAGGGCGGATTGCGCGAAGCTTGTCAATCACCGCCAGATAGACATCACTCGTGTGACGGCGGTTCATTTCCTGCAAAATATGGTTTGATCCTGACTGGATTGGCAAATGCAGGTAAGGCATTAATTGCGGCACCTCACCATGCACGGCAATCAATTCATCATCCATATCCAGCGGGTGCGAGGTCGTATAGCGAATACGCTCAAGCCCATCAACCTCGGCAAGCGCGCGAATCAAACGACCGAGATTCCAATCTTTGCCGGAGTCATGCTCGCCATGATAGGCATTCACATTCTGCCCAAGAAGCGTCAACTCACGCGTGCCACTTGCCACCAGCCTTTTGGCTTCTTCCAAAACGGTTTTGGCCGGACGTGAAAATTCGGCGCCGCGTGTATAAGGCACAACACAAAAAGCACAAAATTTGTCACAGCCTTCTTGAACGCTCAAAAATGCAGCTGGCCCGCGCGGTGCATGCTCGCCTGGCAAGAAATCAAATTTCACCTCTTCGGGGAAATCGGTATCGATAATCCGGTTGCGGCTTGCTGGATCAATCTGGCCAACCAATTCAGGAAGCCGATGATAGGTTTGCGGCCCAACAACAATATCGACCCATGGCGCGCGGCGAATAATTTCTTCGCCTTCGGCCTGTGCCACACATCCGGCAACGGCAATCGTGACCTGACGCCCCTGCTGATCGGCAGCGCGTTCTTTGAGTTGGCGCAATCGACCAAGTTCAGAAAACACCTTTTCAGAGGCTTTTTCACGAATATGGCAAGTATTCAAAATCACCATATCAGCGCCATCAGCCATATCGGTTGGCGCATAGCCAAGCGGTGCTAGAACATCGGTCATACGGTCAGAATCATAAACATTCATCTGACAGCCGTAGGTTTTTATAAAGAGTTTTTTGGTCAAGAGCGCTATGTCACATTTCAGCAGTGCAAATCCAAGTCCCCTTGTACCGCCTAGAAGCAAAGATGGTCAAGGAAAAGCCTCAGCACGGCACCACTTCATCATGATTGCGTCAATTTTCTGATTGCCGCGTTTGTAATAGCCTTTGCGGCGGCCAAATTCGGCAAAACCAAAATGGCGATAAAGCCCAAGCGCTGGCAGGTTATCTTCGGCGACTTCAAGCGTGATTATAGCCATATTCCGGCTGGCGCCATGATCGAAAAAATGCTGCAAAAGCCGCTTGCCAACACCGCGTCTTTGCTGGCCAGGCGCAACACCAACCGATAGGATTTCAGCTTCATCATCAATGATCGTGGCAAGAAGATAGCCGCCAAGATATGAGTGTAGATCATCGGTTGATGTGGATTGCGGCTGATCATGATCTGGCCGCAGATCGACAAAGCCACAAAAAACAGGGTTGTTCTGCAATGCCATCAGGCGCAGCTGATCAAGCGCGGTTGCAAATAGTCTGGCCTCAAGCGCAGCAATAGAATCACAATCAGCCGGGGCGATACGCCGTATCATCAAGCCGATGCTTTCTTTTTCGGCCCGAGGCGCGGATCGGCGAGATAAAGCGGTGTTAATGGTGCGGCAATGCCTCTGGCAAGGTGATGCGCGGCAAGTCTGGCAATCATGCCAGCATCGACAAATAAATCATCAAGATCCTGATCAACCGCATCATCGCAAATTGTGCTACCACCCGCCAATTGAACCCGCCTGCCAGCGGCAACAAAGGCGGCAATGACGGCTTGCCTGTCATGGCCGGCAAGCAAAATAGCCTCTTGGCCAAGCGCCGAAGGCACAAGCAATGGCAATTGTTCGATCTGCGCTTCAAAAATATCACCTTGCGGTGTCATATCGGCGGCAAAAAATTGTGCATAGACATTGCCACGGCGCGTATCGGCAAGACAAAGCATTGGCAAATCGCCATCTTCACCACCACAAGAATAGGCAAGCGCCGCAAGGCCAGAAATACCAAGCCCGGGCAAATCATGCGCCAGGCAAACGCCTTTTGCCGCGGCCAATGAGACACGAAGGCCGGTAAATGACCCGGGGCCGCGCCCCGCGGCAACATGGCTGATCATGGAAAAATCAATATCTGCCTCGGCCAATGCCGAAACCGCCAATGGCACTAATGATGCGGCCTGCCCAAAGCTGGCCTCGGCCGTTTTCATGGCGCGGATCACCCCATCGGCATAGACGGCAACTGACAGTTGATTGGTGCTGGCTTCAAAGGCTAATATCACCGGCAAGACATCGGGGCGTTTCGGCGTTTTCAATCGGCTTATCCTTTTGTCCAATTCAGGTTATCCGGTTGCATCACGTTACCAAGATGCGTTAACTAAGCGCGCTCTATCATCGACAACGCCGCCGGTAAAGTCAGGGTTGTATCATTTTTTAGGTGAAAAATCTGCTATGGATATAAGGCATTATCAAAATGTTTGTCATTGGCTTGCCTATCTTGGCGCCAGATCTTTGGCCGTGTTGGTTCTGATGCTGTCTTTTCTGGGGTCGGCCTTCGCCGCGGATCATGCTGTCATTTTAATGTATCATCGGTTTGGCGAAGACCTACTTCCAAGCACGAATATCCGCCTTGATCAATTTGATGCGCATCTTGAAAAACTATCAAATGGCAATTATTCGGTCTGGCCCCTGGCAAAGATTGTCGATCATTTGCAAAATGACCTACCGCTTCCCGACCGCACTGTCGCGATTACCATTGATGATGCCTATCTATCGGTTTTCACCGAAGCGTGGCCTCGGCTAAAAGCAAAAGGCTTTCCCTTTACCGTTTTTGTCGCCACCGATCCGATTGATCGCAATCATCGCGGCTATATGAGCTGGGATCAGCTTCGGCAATTACAGGCTGATGGCGTTGGCATTGGCAGCCAGACCGCCAGTCATCCGCATATGCATTTATCAAGCCTTGCCGATATTGACGCCGAATTACAAAATTCAAACCAGCGGTTCCTAACCGAACTTGGCCTTCGTCCAAATCTGTTTGCCTATCCATATGGCGAATATAATCTGGCCGTTATCGAGCGCGTTAAAGCCGCTGGTTTCATTGCCGGTTTTGGTCAAAATTCGGGTATCGCGCATGGCTATGATGGCTATTTCGAACTGCCACGTTTTGCCATGAATGAACGTTTTGGCGCGGTGGATCGTTTGTCATTGGCGATTGACGGCCTGCCCCTCAAAGCCAGTCAAATTCTGCCTGCCGATGTTGTGATTGACAAAAACCCGCCTGCCTTTGGCTTTACGCTGGCGCCAGAGATTGCCACAAATAATCAATTGCGCTGTTTCAACAACACCTATGACCAGTTGAAAATCAGCCGATTAGGGCCGCGGGCCGAAGTGCGGTTTCCCGGCCCCTTGCCATCGGGCCGTGCCCGCGTTAATTGCACCATGCCCGGCCCTGATGGACGCTGGCGCTGGTTTGGCAAACAGTTTCTGGTGCCGTAAAAGCGGGGGCAATTCTAACTTAAATACGCCAAGGCAAAACGACCAAAATCATTGCTTTGGATCAGGACTTCCAGCTTGTTCACATAGGCTTGACCAATTTCGGCATAGCGATCGAGATATTTGACCAGAATATTGGCGTCATCAGCTTTTGGGTGACGACGCAATTCTGAACGCGCCTGGCGAAATTCCTGATAATGAGAATGCGTATTCAGGTTATGCATATAGGCACGAACCGAGCCAAGCAAAGATCCAAAACTGCGCACAACGGCACGGTCATTGCTGGCATCAAGCGGCCTGATGCCAGCATAATCACGCCATGCCCATTGGCCAAATAGCGCATTGCCCTGAATGGCAAACCGTGATGTTCCCCAGCCTGATTCAACCGCCGCCTGCGCCAATGCCAATGCCACCGGAACCGTATCAACCCGCTCTAGCAATCGCGTCATCAAGGCGTTGCTATCCTGATCGGTCACGTCAATTTTATAAAGCTGCGCCCATTTTTCCAATGTCGCCCGATGCCCATTGTCAAAGGCACGCTTAATTGCCTCGCGGCGTTTGGTGATTTCCTCATTGCTCGCCAAAATAAGCGGCAGCACAATTTTGATGAAAGAATCCTTTTGCGCTGTGCCAGATAAAGCCAAATGCGAGTCAGGAATATGGGGGGGGAAATCGCGTGGAACCAAAATTGGTTCTAGGGCTGGAACCAGCTTTGCTGATTCAAGTTCAATATGGCTAGTATTCGGCCCTTTTAACGTTTTCGGAGCCTTTGCCAACACTGATTGATCAGGCGCATCGCGCGCCGCGACATCAACGCCAGATTTGGGTGAAGCCTCGATTACCAGTGATGGGTCTGGCGGTGCCCCGTTTGGATCAATGACAGGTGCAATCATTTGCCCAGATGGCAAATCGGCTGTCTTTGCCTGTTCGGTAACAGGGTCATGGGTATGAAAAAATTGGGGGGGGGATAGCCCAAAAAGACCGGGGCCGGTAAAGCCGAAAAACGCAATAGCTGCAGCGATCCAGACGATCCGCCTGTTAGTCAGCCAGTTGGAAATCGACGATATCACGACCTAAGCCCTATAACTGAACATCTATAATTGGCGCTGTTGTGACTTTTTTAAAGCTCGGCCGCACGAACCTCACGCACTTCAGGGATGTAATGACGAAGCATATTTTCAATGCCCATTTTCAATGTTGCTGTCGAGCTTGGGCAGCCCTGACAGGCACCGCGCATCTGCAATGTGACGACACCATCATCAAAACCCTGAAACACAATATCGCCACCATCCATTGCCACTGCCGGACGAACGCGCGAATCCAAAAGCTGTTTGATCTGCTGAACCGTATCGCTGTCATTGTCTTCGGCATGCGGGTCAGCAAGCTGGGCATCTTTTTCAATGACCGGCATGCCCGATGCGTAATGTTCCATAATGCCAGCAAGAATGCCCGGCTTTAGCGCAAACCAGTCAAGCCCTTCAGCTTTGGTCACTGCAACAAAATCAGCACCAAGAAAAACCGCTGTTACGCCATCAACTTGGAAAAGGCGGCGTGCCAATGGTGATGTGTTGGCGCTATCAGAATCGGCAAAATCAGCAGTACCCTGCGCCATCACCGGAACACCCGGGATGAATTTCAATGTTGCCGGATTCGGCGTATCCTGTGTTTGAATAAACATCTAATCATTCCTTTTCGATGCGATAAATTTACCATCAGCAAGGCCCATTTCAGGGCAACAACAGATTAATCTTTCGTCATTTAAGCTAACTTCGTAATCCTGGCGCAGACAGATTGATCGCCAGCCCAAAATCATTTTCATGCCATCGCATAATTTGCGTCAGCCCCATAATATCCATATAGGGATTTCCGGTAAAACTACAACCCGAAGCCATGCCAATATCGCATATCTGCACCGATCTGGCTAGTGATCAGCGCATCCGGCCATTATGCGGCCCTCTAACGATCGGTGCTAGATCCTAAAAATCCAACAATATCACGCACTTCAGCAAGAATCGGCCGCGCAATGGCCGCGGCGCGTTCGGCGCCATCGGCAAGAATCGCGTCAATATCGGCAGGATTTTCAAGAAGCCGCCGCATTTCCGCACCAATAGGCGATAATTTGGCAACAGCCAGATCGCCAAGCGCGGGTTTGAAATCACCAAATCCACGCCCGCCAAATTCGGCAAGAACATCGTCGGTGCTGCATGCGGCAAGCGCCGCATAGATACCAACAAGGTTGCTGGCCTCAGGCCGATCAGCAAGGCCGGCCACTTCAGATGGCAAAGCATCAGGATCGGTTTTTGCCTTGCGGATTTTCTGCATGATCATATCGGCGTCATCGGTCATATTGATCCGTGAATTATCCGACGGGTCAGATTTGCTCATTTTGGCATTCCCATCGCGAAGACTCATAACGCGTGTTGCGCTGCCGAAAATTTGAGGTTCGGGAAGCGGAAATACGTCTTTATCATAGATTGAATTAAAGGCCTGCGCGATATCACGGGTTAATTCAAGATGCTGTTTTTGATCTTCACCAACCGGAACATGCGTTGCGCGGTAAGTCAGGATATCAGCTGCCATCAGGGTCGGATAGGCATAAAGACCAACCGACGCATTTTCGCGGTTTTTGCCTGCCTTTTCTTTGAATTGCGTCATCCGGTTCAGCCAGCCAAGACGAGTCACACAATTGAAAATCCACGCCAGTTCGGCATGTTGCGGCACGCAAGATTGATTGAACAAGATCGATTGTTCGGTTGAAATACCAGCCGCGATCAGACTTGCCGCCACTTCGCGTGTGCTTTTCCGCAAATCTGCCGGATCCTGATGAACGGTGATTGCATGCAAATCGACAACGCAATAGATCGATTCAAAATCATGCTGCAAGGAAACCCAATTGCGAATGGCACCAAGATAATTGCCAAGATGCAAATTGCCGGTTGGCTGGATGCCGGAAAAGATACGGCCTTTTCCGGCGGATGTTTGCGCGGTTGAATCGGTCATTTGGTCTATCCATCAAGCCTGATCAGATGAGGGCGGGCCGGGGCCAAACCATCACATCTGAAATTGACATTACATCCGAGCGTTATCCCCGCTTGCGCGGCCGCGGTCAAGTCTTTCGGTTTCCAAAGCGGCGGACAAATCCGGCTGGAATTGCCCGAAAACACCATGCGGCGACCAGAAACCCGCCACCGCCAACAACGACCAAACAGGCAAGCCAGCCTGCCGCGGGCAGAAGCTGTCTTATCCCCCCCGCCAGCGAAACCATCGCCAAAAGCAAAATCGCCATTACCAAGCTAGCAAGAAAAATCCGGCCAATCATGCCAAGCGAACCACCACCAAGACGACCCCGGCGGTGCAACAAAACCGCCATGGCGATTGCGGCTATCAATCCTGATAATGACGTTGCCAGCGCCAGCCCGACATGCCCAAAAATCGGCATCATCAATAATGATCCCGATATATTTATCACCACGGTCATGATTGATATTTTCAAAACCGTACCTGGCTGGCCTGCCGCATAAAAAGCCGGTTGTAAAATTTTCACCATGACAAATCCGGGAAGGCCAAGCGCATAAGCCGATAATGCCATTGCCGCCATCACCGCATCGTCAATCGCAAAAGCACCATAGACAAACAACCCCTCAATGATCGGCCCCGCAAGAAGGATCAGGGCCATGACCGCTGGCACGACAAAGAACCCGCCAAAGATAATCGCCTCATCAAGCGTTTTGGTTATTTCGTCTTTTTGACCAGCCGCCTCGGCACCCGATAATCGGGGCAGCAATGCCGTGCCAAGCGCAATGCCAACAATACCAAGTGGCAATTGCGCCACACGATCAGCATAATAGAGCCAAGAAATCGCCCCAACCGGCAGCATTGATGCCAAAATTAAATCAACCAGAAGATTAAGCTGCATACCGCCAGCGCCAAGCGCCGCAGGCAAGAATTTGCGCCACATGTTTTTGCCCGAACTGGATAGGCGCGGCCATTGCAATTTTGGTACTGCTGACAGGCGGCGTAGAACAAAAAACAAAAATACCAATTGGCACAATCCAGCGACCAACAGGCCAATGGCAATTGGCAGCGCTTTGAAAATGCCCAAATCAGTCGCCAAAATCGGGATTGAAACCGCCCCGGCGATAAAACAGATATTCGCCAGAATCGGCGCGGCGGCAGCCGCCATAAACCGGTCATGCGCATTGGCGATTGCGCCCCAAAGTGCAACGATGGAAATCATCGGCAGATAGGGCATGGTCACCCGAGCCAGATCGACCGCCGCGGCCAAACGATCAGGCGTCGCTGCAAAGCCTGGTGCAAGAAGCGCAATGACTTCGGGCATGAAAATTTCGGCAATCACAACAAGACCAAAAAGCGTAATGATAAGAAAAATCTGCGCCTCAGACGCCAGCCGAAGCGCGGCATCACGCCCATCAGTTTCGCGTATTTTAGCAAAGCTGGGAAGAAAGGCATTTGTCATCGCGCCTTCGGCGCTAAGGCGGCGAAACATATTTGGCAATTTCAACGCCACCAAAAATGCATCGGCGGCAGGCCCTGCACCCAGAAAGCTGGCAAAGGCGATATCGCGCATGAATCCGACAATGCGACTTAACGCCGTCAGGCTGCCAATCTGTTGAAAGGCGCGGCCAAGCGAGGTGGCCTTTGCTGGCTTTGACGCATTTGTCTGATCGGTCATACCGCGTCCTCATCGGCATCATCAAAAATCGCCAACAACCGGTTGCGGATCGTTTGCTGACGCGTTTCACTTTGAATTTGCAGGCCGAAAATATCTTTTACATAAAACACATCGACAACACGCTCGCCATAGGTCGAAACGGTAGCGGTCTGGATTTGCAATCCGAGGCTGGCAAGACAAAGCGTGATTTTATGAAGCAGGCCCGGAAAATCGCGGCCATTAACCTCGATCACACTATGTGTATTGCTGATCTTATTCGACAATAGAACGCGTGAGGGAACAGGCATTTGCCTGACCCGAAGCGGGGTTTGCTGCCAGCGCGCCAACAGCGCCTTCTCAAGTTTCATTGACCCTGTTAGCGACTGTTCAAGCGTCGTGCGGATACGCGCTAATTCTTCCTTACCTTCAATCGCCTGATTGTTCATATCCTGCAAAAAGAAAACATCAAGAACAGTGCCATCATGACAGGTCGTAATGCGGGCGCCGACAATATTCGCACCGGCCGCTGCCACCGCACCAGCAATACGCGCAAACAGCCCCGGATCATCAATCGTTAAAATGGTCAATTCGGTTATGCGTCGGCCCGGATCAGGCTTGAAATCAATCAATAGAAGCGCATCCTGATTGGCAAATTGATCACAAAGCCGCGCATGACGAACCTGACTTTCGCAATCAAACCCTGTCCAGTAGGTCAGGGGCAAATTCGCCGCATGAGCCGCGAACCGCGCCGCATCCCAATCGGCTAGTTTGGCTGCCGCCTCATGGCGCGCCTCTTCGGCATTGCCAAGCGCAATCACCGCCGGATCGGCACCGCGCAAAACCGCATCACAGCGATAATAAAGATCACGCATCAATGCCGCTTTCCAGCCATTCCAGATATTTGGCCCAACCGCCCGAATATCGGCCACGGTCAGAACCAAAAGCAGTTTCAACCTCTCGGGCGATTGGACAATACTGGCAAAATCCTCAATCGTTTGCGGGTCATTCAGATCATAACGAAAGGCAATTTTGCTCATCAGCAAATGATGCAGGATCAGCCAGCTAACCGTTTCGGTTTCTTCATGGCTTAGACCAAGACGCGGGCAAACCGCCAATGCCACCTCGGCGCCCAGAATCGAATGATCGCCACCGCGGCCTTTGGCAATATCATGGAGAAGCATGGCAACATAAAGCGCACGCCGCGACCCAATTTCAGGCATAACCTCGGTCGCAACCGGCGCGGCTTGTTGTAGCGCGCCGGTTTCAATCCCATGAAGGATCCCAATCGCCTTCAGCGTATGTTCATCAACCGTATAGCTATGATACATATCGAATTGCATCATGGCGACGATCCGTCCAAAATCGGGAAGAAAACGGCCAAATACGCCGCTTTCATTCATCAGACGTAGCACCCGTTCAGGGTTTTTGCGCGAGGTTAGAATATCCAGAAATAACTGGTTCGCCTGCGCATCATCACGCGTTTTTGAATCAAGCGCCGATAATGCCCGGGTAACGCGTTGAAGCGTGCTTGGATGAACATCAGCATCATGTTTTTGTGCAATGGCAAATAATTCGATCAGCCTGACCGGCGCATCACGGAACAAGGCGTCATCAACAAGCCGGACACGCCCGCTTTCAATGTGAAACGGATCAAGCTCATGGGTACGCAAAAAATCAGGACGCCAATTGATCAGGCTTTTGCGGAAATCCGTTTCCATCGCCGCGCAGAAAATACGCGTTAAATTGCCAACATTCCGCGCCGCCAGATAATAGCGTTTCATAAAACGTTCAACACCGCGAAGCCCGCCCCGATCGGCAAAGCCTAGACGCGGTGCAATGATCATCTGCGCCTCGAAATCAAGCCGTTCTTCAGGCCGGTCAGCATGAAAATGAAGATGACAGCGAACCGTCCATAAAAACCGCTGGGCCAAGGCAAATTTCCGCGCCTCGCCATCACGAAGAACACCTTTTTTGACAATGTCGATAATGCTGTTGGCACGATAGGCATATTTGGCAATCCAGAACAGGCTGTGAAGATCCCGAAGCCCGCCTTTGCCATCTTTGACATTCGGTTCAACAACATAACGCGTATCGCCAAACCGTCTGTGGCGAAGGTCACGCTCGCCAAGCTTTTCTTCAACATAGGCAAGCGGTTTCTGTTTGGCAATTTTGCGCTGAACTGCCCGATTTAATTTGACCCACATCGAATCATCACCAGCCACATGGCGCATTTCAAGAAGGCTAGTCAGTACTGTCTGATCGTCGTTTGCCGCATCAATTGATTCGGCAATGCTGCGGGTTGAATGGCCGATTTTCAAACCAAGATCCCACAGAATATAGAGCATGAATTCAATAAATTTCGTATGGGTTTCTGTGGCCTTTTTTGGCATCAAAAACATGATATCAATATCGGAAAATGGTGCCATTTCACCACGCCCATAACCGCCAACGGCAATCAGCGCCAGCTCGTCACCACCCGCACATTGTTTTTGCGTTTGCGCGTAAAGGCTTTGCAGCAATATATCAATGACCCAGGCATGCATGCCAACATAAACAGCGCCATCATTGCTGTGATAAAATGAGTCGCGAAGGCTGGTCTTTGCCTGATCAAGACGGGTACGCAAACAGCTTAACAGCTTGGCGCGATCTACCGGTGTTTTGCCAGTGGCATATGATTCAAGCTCGGCCTCAATCGCCATCCGGTCAAGCGGTGGTTCATGGACTTCCATTGCGCCCTGCAAGGGCAACAACCAACGATGCCATGCAATGCCATCTGGCATAGTGATTGGGGCGGCTTTGGCCGATTGCGATTTTGACGGTGCCAGATTTGACGTCTTTGTCATTTTTTGTCACCTGATCGCAGCGACGACGAAGCCAGATCACGGCGCAATGCCTTTAACCGGTAAAGCATATCCAGCGCGTCACGCGGGGTCAGACTATCAGGTTGCATCTCATCAAGCGCCACGCCGATTTCATCCTGCGTCATCGGCATTTCTTGCCTTTTGCTTTGATAGTCAAATAGCGGCAAATTATCGGCCATCATTGCGGCATCAACCGCACCATGATGACCGGTTTCAAGTTCCCCCAGAATTGTTTCGGCGCGGCCAAGAACCGCGGCTGGCAATCCGGCAAGCCGTGCCACATGAACGCCGTAAGACCGGTCAGCTGAACCGGCAACAACCTGATGCAAAAACACAATTGACCCCTGCCATTCGCGAACCTGCATCGCATGGCAACGAAGCTGATCAAGGGTTTTTTGAAGATGCGTCAATTCATGGTAATGCGTTGCGAAAAGCGTTCGACAAGCGCTGGCATCATGCAGATATTCAAGCGTCGACCAGGCTATAGCCAAACCGTCATAAGTGGCCGTGCCACGACCAATTTCATCAAGAATAACCAATGAGCGATTGGTGGCCCGATTCAAAATCGCCGCCGTTTCAACCATCTCAACCATGAAGGTCGAGCGGCCGCGTGCCAAATCATCGGCCGCGCCAACACGGCTGAACAAACGATCAACAAGACCAATTACCGCCTTTTCGGCAGGGACGTAAAGCCCCGCCTGCGCCATGATGGCAATATGCGCATTCTGTCGCAAAAACGTTGATTTTCCGGCCATGTTAGGGCCGGTCAAAAGCCATAATCGTCCATCATCCAGATTACAATCATTGGCGATAAAAGGGGTTTGCGAATCAAGCATCGGCTCGATCACCGGATGACGACCCTTGGTAATGTTAAATACCGGTTCGGCAACCATTTGTGGACGGCAATAATGGCTCGCTGTCGCTAGCTGGGCTGCAGCTGTCGCAACATCAATTTCGGCAAGCGCACGCGCCGCATCGCCAAGATCAGGCGCCGCTTGCATAACCAATGACCGCAAGCGGTCAAATATATCCAATTCAAGCGCCAGCGCACGATCAGCAGCGCTGGCCATATCGCGTTCCATTTGCGCCAGCTCGGTCGTGGTAAATCGCACTGCCTGCGCCGTGGTCTGTCGATGGATAAAGGTTTCATGATCCATCAATTTACCAGCATGGTTGCTTCGTACGTCAATATGATAGCCAAGAACATTGTTATGTTTGATCTTCAGCGAGGCGATGCCCGTTTCATCAGCATAGCGGCTTTGCAACGCGACAATTAACCGGCGGCTTTCATCACGCAGACCGCGCAAATCATCAAGGGCAAGATCATAGCCTTGTCGGATAAAGCCACCATCGCGCGCCAAAAGTGGTAATTCATCTCCCAAGGCAGGCGCCAATTCATCGCATAAACCGCGCGGACGTAACATCATATCAAGGCAATCTGGCAAGCCATCAGGCAAAGCAAGTCCACCAATGCCTTTTGCTGCAACCGCCTTTATCTGCGAGGCGATGTCGCCAGCGCTATCAAGACCATTGGCAATATTTGCCAAATCGCGCGGGCCACCATGACCAAGCGATAGGCGCGATACAGCGCGTTCAATATCGGGCTGAATCCGAAGCTGGGATCGTACCTTATCACCGCAAGCAGTCTCGGCCAGAAACCAGCTAACCAGATCAAGCCGTGACTCAATCGCCGAAACATCAAATAGAGGCGCGGCAAGCCGTTCGCCAAGAAGCCGACCACCTGCCGCGGTCAAGGTACGATCAACCGCATGAAGTAAGCTGCCCCGCCGTTCGCCGGTCAAAGTGCGCGATAATTCCAAAGACCGCCTTGTTGCCGGATCAATTTCCATAAAGCCAGCATCACTGACCACCGTCAGTGGCAAAAGCCGCGGCATATTGCCAACTTGCGTTGCCTCTAGATAGCCAAGAAGCGCACCGCCGGCTGACAGCATTGCGCGGCTGAAATGACCCATGCCATCCAGACTTGCAACCTGATAGAAGCGTTCAAGTGCCTGTCTGGCGCGAGTCGAGTCGAATAGCGATGCAGCCTGTTCGGTTGCACAGATTTGGCTGGCATGAAACCAGTCGGGAAGATCGAATCCCTGCGGATGGATCAATTCAGCTGGATCAAGACGCGCAAGCAAGGTTTCAAGACCATCATCAGCCATTTCTTGAACCAAAAAATCGCCTGTAGACATATCAGCCCATGCCAAAGCTAGCTGGGTTTCTGCCCGGCCAAGCGCAACAAGATAATTGTGCGCCCGCGCTGGCAGTAATTCATCTTCGGTTAAGGTGCCAGGGGTTAGCACCCGCACCACATCACGTTTTAGCGGGCCTTTGCCGCCACGTTGTTTTTGTTCTTGCGGATCTTCGGTTTGCTCACAAATTGCCACCCGATGACCCGCGCGTATCAACCTTGCAAGATAGCCATCAACCGAATGAACCGGAACGCCGCACATTGGCACATCAAGCCCGTCTTTGCTGCCACGTTTTGTGAGCGTAATGCCAAGCAGCTTGGCGGCAATTTCGGCATCTTCAAAAAACATCTCATAGAAATCGCCCATCCGGTAAAAAAGCAAAGAATTAGGGTAGGATTCCTTGACGCGCAAATATTGCGCCATCAT
>DFSK01000030.1:7089-7579 GCA_002378605.1 Alphaproteobacteria bacterium UBA3439 | reverse complement strand
TTGTTTATGGGTTGATGGCCTTTCGTGATGCATCACTTCGCGCCCGATTTGCCGAATTCACTTTGCTTGCCGTGGTTTTTGCGTTCTTGCCGCCGCTGGTCAGCTTTGCATTGTATTTTTGTATCATCCATACTGGCAGGCATATGCGCCGCATCTGGCATGTGCTAGCCTCTTCATCATCGCCAAAGGGGCTTTACAGGCAAGCGGCAGGCTTTACCTTGGCAAGCTGGCTTGTTGGCGGCGCAGCCTTTCTATGGCTTGAGACTGGCGATCTTGACGCGGCTTTGCTGCAAGTTGTTTTCATAGGTCTTGCCGCGTTGACTGTGCCGCATATGATTCTTGTTGATGGATTTTTTGCAAAAGGACAAGGGCACCAAACCGAATGACATTGGATAAACAGCAAATTTTGACAGACCAAAAAATAGCCGCCGCCTCGCGCAAAGATGCGCATATTGATCTGGCGCTTGATCCGGCCACAAAATCATCCGGC
>DFSK01000030.1:6013-6720 GCA_002378605.1 Alphaproteobacteria bacterium UBA3439 | reverse complement strand
GCAGCGCCAATGATGATTGGCGCAATGACCGGCGGTACGATGCGTGCCGAGGCGATTAATCGCGCCCTTGCCGCGGTGGCACAAGACCATAAAATTGCCTTTGCCGTTGGCTCACAACGCGCCGCGCTGGAACTTGGCAAAACCGCATCAGATCTGCGTGCCATCGCCCCAGATATTCCGATCATCGGTAATTTGGGCGGCATTCAATTGGCACGATCCGGCGGGATTGATCTGGCCAAAGCCGCCATTGACGATTTGCGGGCCGATGCCATTGCGATCCATCTAAACCCGCTTCAAGAGGCGGTTCAGCCCGAGGGCGAGCATGATTGGCGCGGCGTGCGTGATGCCATTTCCGCGCTTGTAAAAGCCGATATGGCACCGGTTATCGTCAAGGAAGTTGGGGCTGGCATTTCGGCCAGTATTGCAAGCGATCTTTTTGCCTTAGGCGTTGCGGCGGTTGATGTTGCCGGATTTGGTGGCACCAATTGGACGCGGATCGAAGCGGCACGCCGTGATGATGATATTACGCCTTTTGCGCCATTTCTGGATTGGGGTATTCCCACGCTTGATTGCCTTATGGCGGTTACGAAATCACGTCCCAAGACATTGCGCCATGCTCAGTTGATCATTGCATCCGGCGGGCTTCGGCACGGTCTTGATGCGATGCGCGCCTATTGGCTTGGTGCGGATATGACATCGCTTGCCGG
>DFSK01000030.1:5492-5849 GCA_002378605.1 Alphaproteobacteria bacterium UBA3439 | reverse complement strand
CTTGATTGCCTTATGGCGGTTACAAAATTGCGCACCGAAACGTTGCGGCATGAGCAGTTGATCAT
Organism: Alphaproteobacteria bacterium UBA3439; assembly: GCA_002378605.1. Classification (GTDB taxonomy): domain Bacteria; phylum Pseudomonadota; class Alphaproteobacteria; order Puniceispirillales; family Puniceispirillaceae; genus UBA3439. The sequence continues at coordinate 5,784 of DFSK01000030.1, read as the reverse complement.
TGCATCCGGCGGGCTTCGGCACGGTCTTGATGCGATGCGCGCCTATTGGCTTGGCGCGGATATGACATCGCTTGCCGGCCCAATGTTAAAACGGCTTCTTGATGATGATAAAACACCATCACCCGATCAGCTTGGGCAATTCGCCGCCCAGTTAAAACAGCAAATGGCATTGACCCTGTTTTTGACTGGCGCGGCAAATCTTGCCGCATTCCGGCGCAAACCAGCATGGCTTGATGGTCAGGCTTTGTAAGACACCGACGGCGCAATCACCCCTTTCCCCTTTCCCCTTTCC
>DFSK01000030.1:0-5228 GCA_002378605.1 Alphaproteobacteria bacterium UBA3439 | reverse complement strand
CCCTTTCCCCTTTCCCCTTTCCCACAAAAAGGCCAATCCGATGACCGAAACAAAATCCGTTAATTGCGTTGCCATTTTGATGCCCGGTGATATGGGGCATGGATGCGCCACCGTTTTTCGCCAGCATGGAATGCGCGTGATTACCTGCCTTAACGGGCGAAGCCAGCGCACCCGCGCCCTTGCCGAAAAGGCCGGTCTTGAAGATATGCCAACGCTTGGCGATGTCATGCAAACAGCCGATCTTATCCTGTCGATCCTGCCGCCCGAATATGCAGTGCAACAAGCACAAGAAGCCGCCGCAGCGATGAAAGCCACCAATGCCTATCCCGATTATGTTGATTGTAATGCGATATCGCCTGCCACCACCAAAAAGGTGGCTTCGGCCTTTGATGATATGCCGGTCAATTTTATTGATGGCGGCCTGATTGGGCTGAATCCGGTAAAAGAAAATGAAAGAACGCGGCTTTATGTCAGCGGCAAGGCAACCGCGCTTGTTCGCCAGCTTGATGGACGCGGCTTGGTGGTTCGTGATCTTGGCGGCGAAATTGGCCGCGCTTCGGCAATGAAAATGGTTTACGCCAGCAGCACCAAAGGTGCATTTTCACTTTTTGCCGCTGTCGCAGTGATGGCCGAACTAACCGGTTTGCGCGATGAAATCTTCGCCGAACTTGCGGCAAGCCAGCCGCATACAATGGCAACAATCGAACGGATGGCACCGCGCATTCCGCTTGATGCCAAACGCTGGATTTTTGAAATGGACGAAATTGCCAGCACCTATGATGCCTATGGCATGACCGCGCATTTCCATCAGGGCGCAGCCGATATCATGAAACTTGCCAATCAAACACCGCTGGCAAGCGAGACCCGAGAAACGGCTCAAGATAATCGCGCGCTTGCAGATGTTCTGCAACTCTATGTTGATGCGTTGCGGGCAGAAGGTTAATGCTGGCTTTGGAGTCACGCGATTGACCCACCGGGGTTTACCCTCAAAACGCGTTAAATAAAACTAGTCAAGCAAAAGTGGTCAATTGGCACTTTGTGCCTTGACCCGCTGGTGATTGTCTTATCAATTAAACTGTGGCTAACAACAGGATATGAGACAGGCGAATGACAGGTGCAATTTGGGCCTTGGCCTATGAGATTTCAAATGACGATCGCGAAACCTATCTTGACTGGTTTCACCGGATTCATATTCCAGAAAAGCTGGCCCGACCCGGATATCGCTGGGCCGCCCATTTTGAAGGCAGCACCAGCACGCCTGACACCCATAGCTATATTGCGTTATTTGGCGGTATCTCAACCCGCATATTCCTTGATCCCAGTCCGGCGCAGCTGAAGACAAAACAAGATGATTTAACTCGTGAAATGATGGCGCAGCGGCGCAATCCCTTTGCCACAATTCTGGTGCATGAATGGAGCGATAGCAGCACGCCAAGCACAAGTAATGATCATATGATGGCAGTGGAGCCCATCAATTCTGACCGGCTTGATTTTCTGGTGATTAATGTAATTGAACAGGGCGAAGAGAGTGGCGCATGGATAGTACAGAATTTGCTGCCAAAGCTGCAAGGCAACAACCCGGACGCCGCTCACAATGACGCCATTACTCATAAATTTTTTAGCGTCACCGGGCCACCAGCGCATGTCCTGTTTCATGAAACAAATCAATCCGGATTTATCGATGATGTCATCAATTTCGATTTGGAAGCGCAAATCTCAAGTGACGGTATCAAAAAAACATCCGTTCGCCATCAATCTGGCAAAAAGATATGGCCCGTTTGATTGAGTCTTTTAGTTTGCAGGCGTTGCCAGTATCAAGTTTCAACGCCCACGATAACCACAAAAGAGATCTAAATCAGACACAAATTGGCTAGCATTATGTCAGTCATGATTATCCCCTTTTGCCAACTCCCAACGGCTGTCACTTGCGATAGGATGTTTCATAGCGTGATGATGTTTCATAATAATCATCAAAGCCGATCCGGTGTCGCAGTTCGGAGAAATCCATCAGACCAGCATTTTGCCGTGTGTCGGTTTTGATGTGTTCAAGCGCTAATTTCATTGCCTGCATGGATGCTGCCAAAAGGGTCAATGGATAGACCGCCATCTGATAGCCGATCTCTTCAAGTGCGCCCATCGGCAAATCAGGTGTCAGGCCGCCCTCAACAATATTGGCCAATTTGCATCCCGGTACCTCGCGGCAAAGTGTGCGCATTTCATCAATTGATTTTGGCGCTTCAATAAAAATAATTTCGGCGCCCAGCTCGTGATACCGCTGCCCACGATAGATAGCCTCGCTTAACCCATGCGTGTGATTGGCATCGGTACGCCCCATGATGACGATATCAGTATCCTCGCGGCTGGCATCAACTGCCGCCTGAATTCGGTCAAAGGCTTCCTCGCGACCGACAACATCTTTGCCCGGCGTATGCCCACAGCGTTTTGGCGATAGCTGATCTTCGATCAGCACGCCGGCACATCCAACTCTGGCAAAGCCACTGACCGTGCGATAGACGTTCATCGCATTGCCATAGCCAGTATCGCCATCAACGATAACCGGAATTGTTGATGCTTCGGTGACGTTGCGGGCTTGATCCAGCACTTCGCCATAAGACATTAACCCGAGATCAGGCGCACCAATACGCGAGGCTGATGCAGCAAAGCCGGACATGAAGCTAAGGTCAAAGCCTTCCTGCTCAATCATCTTGGCCGACAAACCGTCAAAGCAGCTTGGCATTGGCAAAAACTTTCCCAAAGCAATTTTTTGGCGCAGGGTCTCGGCCATCTTGTTCATGTTTTTAGGTGCCATCACGTCGCACGTCCCTTATCAGATATTACAGTTTGAACGGTATGTAGAGCGCCAAATCAGGCCAGATATACATCACGAAAACGGTGAAAAGCATCAGCGCCAAAAATGGTAATACACCCTTGGCAACATCGCCAAGGGGCGCTCCCGAAACCGATTGTATCACATAAAGATTAAGCCCGACAGGCGGCGTAATCAGCGCGCATTCAACCATGATCACCATAAAGATACCAAACCAGATCGGATCAATACCCATATTCATAGCCGCCGGCAATAATACCGGCACCATGATAAGCACCATCGAAAGGGTTTCAAAAACCAGCCCCATCGCAATGAGCACAATACAGACCACAAGAATAAACATTGCTTTGCTGTCGATCAGCAATTGAATCGCCATCGAAATTTCCTGCGGGATACGGTAAAGGGTGATAGCCTTTCCAAAAATCTTGGCGCCCGCAATAATAATCAGAATCGCGGCGGTGGTAACCATCGCCTCAAAAACCGCTTTTTTGAAATTAGCAAATGACAATGAGCGCAAAATCCCAACCGTTAGGATTAGCGCTAACGCAAAGCCAACAGCGGCGGCCTCCGTCGGAGTGAATACTCCTGTGTAAATGCCCCCAAGAATCAATGCTGCCAGCCCGATTGTTGGGGCAACCTTGATCATGCTTTGGCGACGCGCTTCCCAGCTCGCCGGCGCACTTGGCGTGTAGCCACCAAAGAAATGTGCGTAGATAATCGAAAACAAGATGAATAATCCAATCAGAAATACGCCTGGCCCGATCCCTGCAAGGAATAATGCGATCACGCTTTCTTCAGTGATAAAACCATACACAATCATCGGCAGGCTTGGCGGTATCAAAATGCCCAAAGTACCGCCAGCGGCAAGCAACCCATAAACAAATTTCTTGTTATAGCCGCGCTCGATCATCTCTGGAATTGCGACAACGCCAATCGTTGCGGCGGTGGCCACAGACACTCCCGAAATAGCGGCAAAAATACCGCAGGATACGATGGTTGCAATTGCTAAACCACCTGGCCAGTGACCAACCCACGCCTGAACGGCAGAATAGAGGTCTTTGCCACAACCACCATAGAGTAAAATATTACTCATCAAGAGGAAAAGCGGTACAGCTAGAAGAATGAACCCGTCCAGTGTAGACAGGATTGCTTGGGGTGCCATAAGCGGCGAGAACCCGCCGGTTACCAAAAGTCCAAGTCCGAGGCTGCCAAGTGAGAAAGCGACCGGTAGGCTGGCAAGCAGCAAACCAAACATTAAACCAAGAATAATGACGAGTTTCATTCGTGCCCTCCCGTGGGAATAGGGAGCCCGTCAATCAATTTTTTAATTTCAATGATGGCTTGAACAGCAAGACAAAAAAAGAATAAAGGAACGGGTAATTCAGCTATCCAGATAGGTAAATCCATTAGGCTGCCAGTGGTCCGGCCGCGTTCAAATGAGTCATAAAAAATATCCCAACCATAAATCGTCACATAAACACAAAAAGCAATCAAAACGCACATGGTTATAACCGCGGTAATACGCTGTGCAATGTCGGGTAGCTTTGCGGTGATCGCATTGATCTGGATGTTGCGCCGATAGCGTAAAATCCAAGGCATTGCGAGTAATGTACCATAGATCAGGCATAACTGACTGAATTCAGCCGCCCATTTAGTTGGCGACAGAAAGAAATAGCGCGCTATAACCTCAAAGCTTAACATCAGCCCTGACAACACAAAGAGCCATGCTGCAATCCATGCAAACAAGGTCATTAGGCGCTCAAAATTTGAGATATATGACGTCATTAGAAAATCCATAAAAAGAGACTTGACCCATAAAAAAGACCCAGGCCGGCATCAAAGCCGGCGCCGGGTTGGTTATGGGTTTAGAGTTTTGACGCAGCGTCCAAAAGCTGTGCGCCCAATGGACCAGCCTTAGCCTTATACTGCTCATAAACCGATGAAGATGCTGCCTTGAATGCTCTGATGTCGGCATCAGAGGGGGTAACAACCTTCATGCCATTTTCCTTGGCAACTTTATAGGCATCTGCCTCTATCTCAGCGATGTAGTTGCGAACATGTGCTTCGGCAACACCAGCGGCATCACCAATAATTTTACGTTGGCCATCGGTCAACTTGTCCCACCACTTTGAATTTACCACAACGATAAATTCGATGTCGGCATGGTTAGTAATGGTGATGGTATCCATCACTTCATAGAGTTTGCGTGACTTAACGCCAGAAACCCCAGTCATGCCAGCGTCAACGGTACCGCGCTGATAAGCAAGATATTGCTCCGATCCAGAAACCAATGTTGCAGCCCCGCCTGTTGCTTCGACAAATTGGCCGAGTGTCTTTCCAAAAACTCGCACTTTTTTGCCTTTCATGTCATCAGGGTTTGCAATTGGCCCGCCTTTTGACA
>DFSK01000126.1:20973-21586 GCA_002378605.1 Alphaproteobacteria bacterium UBA3439 | reverse complement strand
CTTATTTGGGTTCGGGCTTATTTTGGGCGTGAATGCGAACCAACCCTTTCAGGGTAAGATCGGGATCAACGATTGAGATCGCTTTGACATGTTCGGCAAATAATGGCGCCAGACCACCGGTGGCAATGGCAGGCAAATCTCTACCATGATCACGGCGCAACCGCTCGATTAATCCTTCAACCATACCAACATATCCCCAAAAAATGCCTGAATGCATGGCGCTAACCGTATCTTTTCCCAAAACCGGCATATCGGCGGCCCAAGGTTCAACCGCAAGGCGCGGCAAACGTGCCGCCGCCATATAGAGCGCCTCGACCGACAAATTGACCCCCGGCGCGATAATACCGCCTTGATAGGCACCATCCTTGCCGATCAGGTCAAATGTTGTTGCCGTGCCAAAATCAAGAATAATCGCTGGCAAATCATGAAAGTCACGCGCCGCCACAGCATTGACAAGACGGTCAGCACCAGCCTGATCTGGCCGGTCAATATGGATATCAATGCCAAGATCAATTGCCTTGTCACCAACGATCTGCGGCACAATGCCAAAGCCACGCGACGCCAGATTGATCAATTTTGGCTGAACCTCAGGCACAACACTCGCAATGATCAT
>DFSK01000126.1:3674-20615 GCA_002378605.1 Alphaproteobacteria bacterium UBA3439 | reverse complement strand
TCGGTACTGATCCGCCAATTTGCCCGCTGGATATCGCCATCATAAAGGGCAAATACAATATTTGTATTGCCGCAATCTACTGCCAAAAGCATTGGTTAACTGCCCAAAAGTTTTACATCGCCCGTAGTGATATGGCGTGTCTGACCTGAATCATCAAGCAAAAGCATCGTGCCGTCCATGCCAAGATCGTGAAAAACACCTGAAAGCGCCTTTGTGTCGCACTGAACCGCAACGCGCTGGCCCAAAAATAGAGCATTTTCCAGCCAAGAATCACGAATAGGGCCAAAGCCAGATTGGCAGAACCGATCATACCAAATTGCCAGCCGGTCAAGATAGGCGGTGGCAAGATCATATGGTTGTGGCAAATCACCAGCCCCATCAGGCCAGATATCAGCAAGCGCAATCGGTGCAATATTATGCGAACCCACCTGCCCGACCGGCGCAAGATTTACCCCGCTTCCCACAATCAGGGCCTTGTTCTCAACCTCAAGCAAGATACCCGAAATCTTGCCACCCGCAACAATCACGTCATTTGGCCATTTCAGCCCTGTTTGCGGCATATCAGCAAACGATAAATGATTGGCAAGCTGTCCACGCACCGCCTCCAAAACAGCAAGTGACGCGGCAAATGACAGCCCAAACCAGTGATTCACCGGCAAGCTTGGGCGAAGCAAAACCGATAGATACATGCCGCCTTTTTGTGAGACCCAATGACGGCCATGCCGCCCGCGCCCTGCGGTCTGTTCAATTGCCAGAAACGCACTTCCCGACGGCGCCCCATTGGTCGCTGCTATTTTGGCAAGATCAGATGTTGATGTTGCGCTTTGTTCAGTTGTAATCGACCAATTGAGAGGTTCTGTCATAAGAGCCTAAAGCTGGGTCATCAAGGCTGTTGCCGCCAGATTCGCCGCTTCGAGCAAAGGGCTAAGCCCGATGAAAAACAGCAAAATAACCGCAATGGAAACACCAAGAACCATTTTATTAGCAGTTGGCATATCGGTATCAAGAGGCTCATCGGTTTCTTCGAAATACATGATCTTGATGATCCGCAGGTAATAGAAGGCGCCAATCACGCTCATCACAACACCAACAACGGCAAGCGGAACAAGCCCTGCATTGACTGCCGCCAAAAACACATACCATTTCCCAAAGAAACCAGCCAAAGGCGGAATACCAGCCATTGAAAACATCATGATCATCAGGCCAAGCGCGAGCATCGGATGGGTTCGTGACAAACCCTGCAAATCAGCAATCCGTGTTGCCGATTGCCCATCACGCCGCATCAGCAAAATAATCGCAAAACTGCCTGCGCCCATAAAAATGTATCCGGTCATGTAAATCATCACGCCTAGCGCACCTTGATGGCTGCCAGCAGCTAAACCGGCAAGCGCATATCCCATATGGGCAATTGATGAATAGGCCATCATGCGCTTGATATCACGCTGCATAATTGCGCCAAGCGCACCAACGGCCATTGACGCAATCGACAACGCAATCAGAACCTGTGACCATTCGGCCTCAATCGCGCCAAAGGCACCATAGGTTAGCCGCATCATCAGCGCCATCGCCGCCACTTTGGGGGCAATCGCAAAAAGCGCCGTTACCGGACTTGGCGAGCCTTCATAAACATCAGGGGTCCACATATGGAACGGCGCGGCAGAAATCTTGAATGCGATGCCCGACACCATAAAGACCATGCCAACGATAAAGGCCACCGGCAATTGATCGACCGATACCGCCGCCGCAATGCCGGAAAAGCTGGTAGTGCCAGCAAAGCCATAGACCAGCGACGCGCCATAAAGAAGCATGCCCGATGACAAGGCACCAAGCAGAAAATATTTCAATCCGGCCTCGGATGAGCGCAATGAATTGGTGCGCATGGCGGCCACCACATAAAGCGGCAGCGACTGTAACTCAACCGCCATGTAAAGTGACATCAGATCATTTGCCGAAATCATCAACATCATGCCAACAAGCGCCAGCACAACAAGAAGCGCAAATTCAGGCTTATTTATATCATCCTTGGCAAGCGGCGTAATCGACATATAAAGCGCGCCAAACGTACCAAGAAGAACCAGAATCTTCATGTAGCTGGCAAAGCTATCAGCCATGAACATCCCGCCAAAAGCGGTTTCATCAGCCGCTGTTCCAGACCAAATCAACATCAGTGCCAGAACAATACCGCCAAGGGCGATCCGCGTTACACGCCGTGCATTCTTGGCCCCCTCGCCGCCATAAGCCGCAACAAGAACCAGAACAAGCGCCAAGGTAGCCAGAATCATTTCAGGCAAGGCAGGCAGGATATCAGCTAGATCAAATATCATTTTATGTCCTCAGAAATCCCTAATTTGCTGCCATTAATGGCAAACCGCTTGCCGATAAACCATCCAGCACAAACTGGATCGACACAGCCATCACATCAAGAAGCGCCATCGGATAAACCCCGAACAGCAACACCAGAAAGGTCAATGGCAGAAAAATCGAAAATTCGCGCATCTGCATGGGTTCCATCGCCTTGACCTCGTCATTGACAATCGCGCCAAACATCACGCGGCGATAAAGCCACAGCATATAGGTGGCGCCAAGAACAAGACCCGTTGCGGTAAAGAAGGCAACCCAACTGCTGGCATGCCATGCGCCAACCAGCACCAGCATTTCACCAACAAAGCCACTTGTTCCGGGCAGGCCAACCGATGCCAGCATCATAAACATGAAAAACACGGCATAGCGTGGCATCACAGCCGCCACCCCGCCATAGGCACTGATTTCCCGCGTATGAAGCCGGTCATAGACAACGCCAACGCTGAAGAACAATGCGGCTGAAACCAAACCATGGCTGATCATCTGGAACATCGCACCAGCAATGCCCTGTTCGGTCATGGTAAAAATGCCAATGGTCACAAAACCCATATGCGCAACCGATGAATAGGCAATCATCTTTTTCATATCCGATTGCGCCAACGCCACCAGCGATGTGTAGATCACCGCAATGATAGATAACGTAAAGATCAATGGCGCAAAATATTCAGACGCCAGCGGAAACATCGGTAATGAAAAGCGCAAAAACCCGTAGCCGCCCATTTTCAACAAAACGCCCGCCAAAATCATTGATCCTGCGGTTGGCGCCTCGACATGCGCATCGGGAAGCCATGTATGCACAGGCCACATCGGCACCTTCACCGCGAAAGACGCAAGGAACCCAAGGAACAGCCATGTCTGCATTGTTTCGGCGAATTGATGCGCGGTCAGCGCCGGAATGTCAGTCGTACCAGCGTCGATATACATCGCCAGCATACAGACCAGCATCAGCACCGAACCGAGAAGCGTATATAAGAAGAATTTGAACGCTGCATAAACGCGGCGCGCCCCGCCCCAGATGCCGATAATCAGGAACATCGGGATCAGAACAGCCTCGAAAAACAGATAGAACATCAACATGTCAAGCGAGACAAACATGCCAACCATCATGGTTTCCAGCACCAAAAACGCGATCATATATTCACGAACGCGATGCGTAATGGCCCGCCAACTCGCCAAGATCGACAATGGTGTCAAAAGCGTGCTTAGCAAAACAAACGGCATTGAAATACCGTCAATACCCATGTGATAGCCAATGCCGGTACCAGCAAGCCAAACGGCTTTTTCTTCAAATTGATAACCGGCTACGCTGCTATCAAACCCGATCAGCAATGGCAATGAGACCAAAAAGGTAAAGCCCGAGACCCACATCGCAACATAACGCGAATTTTGCGCCAAAGCCTTTTCGTCGCCCTTTATCAATAGCAAGAACAACACACCCGCCAGCGGCAGGAAGGTGACAATAGATAAGATAGGCCAATTATCAATCATCGCCTAAGCCCCTTTAAAGCGTAAATAATACCAGCTGACCAGAACGACAACGCCAATCAGCATGGCAAAGGCGTAATGGAAAACAAAGCCGGTTTGCACCCGCGAGCACATCCCCGACAGGCGGTAAATGAATGCCGACATGCCGTCAGGGCCAAAGCCGTCAATCGTGTCGCGATCACCGCGCTGCCATAAATAGGCACCAAAGCGTACCGCAGGACGAACAAAGATCGCATCATACAGTTCGTCAAAATACCATTTATTGTAAAACAACAGATAGATCGGGCGAAATATCGCTGCAATCCGCGCTGGCATCGATGTCCAGTAAGCATAAAACAATACCGCAAGCCCGACCCCGCTTGATGCCAGAACGATTGGCAAAAGCTTGACCCATGTTGGCACATGATGCGCATCTTCCATTGCCGTATGCGTTGGCAGAATGAAAATTGACGCACCCCAGAATTGTTTCATGTCATGGCCGACAAATAATTCATAGCCAAGCCAGCCAGCAAACACCGCACCAATCGCCAAAACCAGCAATGGCAAGGTCATTACTTTTGGTGACTCATGAACATGCGACATCACTTGCGCACTGGCACGCGGCGCACCATGAAACGCCATGATCAGCAAACGCCAGCTATAGAAAGCCGTTAAAAAGGCGGCAAGACAACCAAGCCAGAAAGCCATGCTGCCAACCCCGCTATTCGCGGCATAGGCGGCTTCGAGGATCATATCTTTTGAATAGTAACCGGCAAAAAACGGAAAGCCAGCAAGCGCCAATGAGCCAATCCACATCATCGCATAGGTAACAGGCACTTTTTTCCAGATGCCGCCCATATTGCGAAGATCCTGCTCATCTGACATGGCATGAATAACCGAACCTGCACCAAGAAACAGCAATGCTTTGAAAAACGCATGTGTTGTCAGATGGAACATCGCTGCCGGATAGGCCGAAACGCCAGCCGCAAAAAACATATAGCCAAGCTGCGAGCAGGTTGAATAGGCAATGACACGCTTGATATCAAATTGGGTCATGCCAACCGTTGCCGCAAAAATAGCGGTCAAAGCACCAATGACGGTGATTACATCTAGCGCAAAAGGCGCATATTCCAGCATTGGCGACAAACGGCAGATCATAAAGACGCCAGCTGTCACCATCGTCGCCGCATGGATCAGAGCAGATACCGGTGTTGGCCCCTCCATCGCATCGGGAAGCCATGTATGAAGGCCAAGCTGGGCTGATTTGCCCATAGCGCCGATAAATAATAAAATGCCAGCAACCTCAAGCGCAGGAAGGCGGTAGCCAAGAAAGTTGATATCGGTTGCGGCAATCACGCTGGATTGCGCAAAAATTACATCAAACTGAACCGAACCAAACAGCGCATAAACCGCTAAAATGCCAAGCGCAAAACCAAAGTCACCAACACGGTTTACAACAAAGGCCTTCATTGCCGCGCTATGGGCAGAATCCTTTTTGTACCAAAAACCGATGAGCAAGTAAGAGGCAACACCAACACCTTCCCAACCAAAGAACATCTGAACAAGATTATCAGCCGTTACCAGCATCAGCATGGCAAAGGTAAATAGGCTTAGATACGCCATAAAGCGCGCCCGCGCATTGTCATGCGACATATAGCCAATCGAATAAATATGCACCATTGACGAAACGCCAGTCACAACAATCAACATGACCGCGGTTAGAGTGTCAAACCGCAGGCTCCAATTGGCGACAAAGCTGCCTGATGAAATCCACCGCGCCAGATTGACTGTTTCCGGCTGCCCGCCAACCGCCACATTGGCAAAGGCGATAATCGAAAACAGCAAAGACAGCAAAAGGCCTGAAACCGTGACGATTTCGGCCGCGCGATCGCGATTACTAAGGCTTAGCAAGCCTGCAATCACGGCCCCTAAAAGGGGAAGGAAAACGATGAGCGAATACATGAACTGCCCTACCCCTTCAAAATATTCACATCTTCAACCGCGATGGAACCACGGTTGCGGAAAAACACGACCAGAATCGCAAGGCCAATGGCCGCTTCGGCTGCGGCAACAGTCAAAATAAACAGCGAGAAAATCTGGCCTTCAAGATTGCCGCTATAGGCCGAGAAAGCGACCATATTGATATTGACCGCCAACAGCATCAATTCGATTGACATCAAAATGGTGATCACATTTTTCCGGTTCAGAAAAATACCAAAAATACCAAGCGCAAACAGTATGGCTGATACGGCCAGATAATGATTTAGCGTTAATTCCAACATTGCGCCGCCCCCCTATTTATCATCAACACTGCCAGCGGCAGCATCGTCTTTGGCTTTGGCCTTGCCCGATGGCATTTTGACAATTTCCATCACATCCTCGCGGCGACGGCTGTTCTGGGCGGCAATCGATTGCCGCCGAACCCCAACGCGTTTCCGCATGGTCAATGAAATTGCGCCAATCATCGCCACCAGCAGGATCAAGCCTGCAATCTGAAACAAAAAGGCATATTTTGTGTAAAGCACGCCGCCAAGCTGGGTGGTATTGGCGATTTCTGAGGCGACCGGAAGGCTGGCTTTGGAAAAGGCGTCGCCATACATTGCCGCAACCAATTCAAAAACCAGGATCCCGCCAACAATCAACCCAAGGGGAAGATATTTTTGAAAGCCAGCGCGCATTTCAGCAAAGTTGATATCCAGCATCATCACGACAAACAGGAACAAAACCGCCACCGCACCGACATAGACAACAACAAGTAGCATCGCCAGAAATTCAGCACCAATCAGCACAAACATGCCCGCCGCATTGAAAAAGGCAAGAATCAGAAACAACACTGAATAGACAGGGTTACGCGACACCACCACCATAAAGCCACTGGCAAGCATCACCCCGGCAAACAGGTAAAAGAACAAAGCTTCAATCATTGTATGGCTGTCTTTCTTTTATCATCGATGCGCCGTATCGTTTCGCCTAACGCCATTTCGCGTCTGCAGCAAGGTTACGGGCAATTTCGGTTTCCCAGCGGTCACCATTCGCCAAAAGCTTGTCTTTATCGTAATACAGCTCTTCGCGGGTTTCGGTGGCAAATTCAAAATTCGGGCCTTCAACAATCGCATCTACCGGACAGGCTTCCTGACAAAAGCCGCAATAGATACATTTGGTCATGTCGATATCATAGCGTGTGGTACGACGGCTGCCATCATCGCGCGGTTCGGCTTCGATGGTAATGGCCTGCGCCGGACAGACAGCTTCGCATAGCTTACAGGCGATGCAGCGTTCTTCGCCATTCGGATAGCGGCGCAACGCATGCTCACCACGAAACCGCGGTGACAAGCTGCCTTTTTCATAAGGATAATTGATCGTCACCTTTGGCTTGAAGAAATATTTCAAGGTCAAAAACATGCCCTTGCCAAGCTCAAGAAGCAAAAACGAGCGAACTGCATTTACCAAAGCGGACATTCGTATTTCTCCTTAACTCAAAGTCACGGCTGGCAAACGATCGGTCACCAGCAGGAAACCGGCCGTCAGCACAACATAGATCAGTGAGAATGGTAAAAAGATCTTCCATCCAAGACGCATAAGCTGGTCGTAACGGTAACGCGGCGTTGTTGCCCGCACCCACAAGAACACAAACAATACCAGCATAATCTTGATGATAAACCAAAGCGGCCCCGGAATGATATTCAGCGGCCAGATATCAAATGGTGGCAACCATCCACCAAGGAACAAAACAACTGTCATGCTGCTCATAAGGATCATATTTGCATATTCACCAAGGAAGAACAGCGCGAATGACATTGATGAATATTCGACAAAATAACCAGCAACCAATTCAGATTCGCCTTCAGGCAAATCAAATGGCGCACGGTTGGTTTCTGCTAGTGTCGAGATAAAGAACACAACAAACATCGGCAATAATGGCAGGGCAAACCACATACCGCGCTGCGCCTCGACAATATCGCTCAAATTCAATGATCCGGCGCATAAAAGAACATTGATGATGACAAGCCCCATCGAGACTTCATAAGACACCATCTGTGCGGCCGACCGCAACGCGCCCAAAAATGCATATTTGGAATTGCTGGCCCACCCCGCCATGATCACGCCGTAAACACCAAGCGATGAAATGGCAAACAGATATAAAATGCCAACATTGATATCCGCAATCACCAGATCTTCGCCAAAAGGAATAACCGCCCATGCGACCAGTGACAAAATAAAGGTCAACATCGGCGCGATCATAAAGACCACCTTATTGGCACCCGCTGGCATGATCGTTTCTTTCGCCATCAGCTTTAGCGCATCGGCAAAAGGCTGGAACAGACCAAACGGGCCAACCACATTCGGCCCTTTACGAAGCTGCATAAAGCCAATGACGCGGCGTTCGGCCAGCGTAAGATAGGCAACAGCGATCAATAATGGCCCAATCACAACCATGATCTTGGCAACGATCCAGCCAAGTTCCAAAATCCAGCCTTGTGTCAAAAACTCCATCATGGCCATCACTCCGCTGCAACCGCGGCGCCGTGATCGGCGCTGCTGGCGCGGACACATTCCGCCATTGTTTCTGATGCGCGGCTGATCGCACAGGTCATGTAGAAATTATCAAACGCCTGCCCAACAGGTTCGGCTGATAATTTTGCGCGCCCTCCAAAAGAGGCCCATTTCGCCGGTGCAATTTCATCAGCATCTGCAAAATGTGGATATTCTGCACATAAGGCTTCGCGCAATTCGGCAAGCGTATCAAAACCGATTGATTTTCCAACAGCGCCCGAAACAGCACGGATGATGGTCCAATCTTCACGCGCATCCCCTGGCGGGAACGCGGCGCGGGTTGCATATTGGACACGGCCTTCGGTATTGACATAAATACCGTCTTTTTCGGTATAGGCCGCCCCTGGAAGCACCAGATCGGCATGATGGGCACCGGCATCACCGTGATGACCCTGATACACGACAAAACTAGATGCAAACGGCTCAAAATCAATTTCATCAGCGCCAAGCAACCATAAAAGGTCAAGCTTGCCAGCCATGGCCGCCTTGCCCATCGCCGCAATATCCATGCCACCACGCGCCGGCAAAAAGCCGAGATCAAGACCACCAACACGCGCTGCTGCATTATGCAGAACGTTAAAGCCGTTCCATTCTTTTGTGACAACGCCATAGCCTTCGGCAATTTGACGTGCCTTGCCAAGCATTGCCGCGCCATCAGCTCGCGCCAAAGCCCCCATGCCAATGATGATCATTGGCTTTTTGGCTTTTTTCAACTTGGCGGCAAATTTATGGCTTCCATCAGCAAGCGCATCCAAAATTGCCGGATCTTGCCCAAGGAAGTCAGCATCATAAGTCAGATCGACCTTTGGCCCAACAACCCCGACCGGCATCCGGCTAGACAGCCAATTGCGGCGGATACGCGCATTCAGAACGGCCGCTTCAATTCGGGGATTGCTGCCGATGATCAACACAGCATCAGCATCATCAATGCCAGCGATTGTCGAATTAAATAAATAGCCAGCGCGGTTCCCGCCAATCTTGGCGCCATCTTGACGGCAATCAAGATTTGGACTGCCAAGGCGTGTCATCAGGCTTTTCAGGGCATAAAGTGATTCGGCATCGGCCTGATTACCAGCAATGGCACCGATCATATTCGGTTTGGCCTTGCGAAGCGCCGAGGCAAGGCTTTTCAACGCTTCGTCCCAGCTTACCGGATGCAATCTTCCATCTCGGCCACGCGCATAGGGCTTGTCGAGACGTTGCCGACGAAGACCGTCAATGGCATAGCGTGTTTTGTCAGAAATCCATTCTTCATTGATATCTTCGTTCAGCCGCGGCAACACCCGCATGACCTGCGCGCCGCGCGCATCAACCCGGATATTGCTGCCAAGCGCGTCCATAACATCAATGGTTTCGACCTTGTTCAATTCCCACGGCCGTGCCGCAAAGGCATAAGGGCGTGACGTCAATGCGCCGACCGGACAAAGGTCAATGACATTGGCCGATAATTCAGATGCCAGTGTTTTTTCGAGATAGGTGGTAATTTCCATCGACTCGCCGCGGCCAATGGCGCCAAGTTCAGGCACACCAGCAACCTCGGTCGCAAAACGTACACAGCGTGTGCAATGGATACAGCGGGTCATCACCGTACTGATCAACGGCCCCATATGCTTATTGTCAACGGCGCGTTTATTTTCAGAAAAGCGTGATCCATCAAGACCATAGCCCATTGCCTGATCCTGCAAATCGCATTCGCCGCCCTGATCGCAAATCGGGCAATCCAGCGGGTGATTGATCAATAGGAATTCCATCACCCCTTCACGCGCCTTTTTTACCCGGTCGGTATCGGTGCGGATAACCATGCCGTCACCGGCTGGCATGGCGCAAGACGCAATCGGCTTTGGCGCACGTTCCATATCGACAAGACACATCCGGCAATTGCCAGCAATCGACAAGCGGTCGTGATAGCAAAAACGCGGGATTTCAACGCCGGCCGCCTCGCATGCGTGAAGCACGGTTGACCCGTCTTCAACTTCCACTTCAACATCATTTACCGTCAGTTTTGGCATGGTGCTGTCCGTTTCCTATTCTGCCGCATTCACAGCATCAACCGCATGGCGCGCTGCAATCCGTCGTTCGATTTCGGGCCGGAAATGTTTAATAAGCCCCTGAATTGGCCATGCCGCAGCATCACCAAGCGCACAAATTGTATGACCTTCGATTTGGCGCGTCACCTGTTCAAGCGTGTCAATTTCATGGCTTTCCGCCTCGCCACGAACAAGCCGTTCCATCATCCGCCACATCCAGCCAGTGCCTTCACGGCATGGCGTGCATTGACCACAAGATTCATGTTTGTAGAAATAAGATAGCCGCGAAATCGCCTTGACCACATCGGTACTTTTATCCATTACGATGATGCCCGCCGTGCCAAGGCCTGTTCCAGCATTGCGAAGCGCGTCAAAATCCATGGTGATATCGGCACATACATCTTTTGGCATCAGCGGTGTTGATGATCCACCCGGAATGACCGCAAGCAGATTATCCCAGCCACCGCGAACCCCACCAGCATGCTTTTCCAGCAATTCACGAAGCGGAATGCCCATTTCTTCTTCGACATTACAGGGGCTATTCACATGACCCGAAATGCAGAATAATTTTGTGCCTGTGTTATTTTCCTTGCCAAGACCGGCAAACCAATCGGCGCCACGACGCAAAATTGTTGGCGCAACAGCAATCGATTCAACATTATTGACCGTTGTCGGGCAGCCATAAAGACCAACACCCGCCGGAAAAGGCGGCTTTAGTCGTGGCTGGCCCTTGCGGCCTTCCAGTGATTCCAATAGAGCGGTTTCTTCGCCGCAGATATAAGCCCCAGCGCCGCGATGCAGATAAATATCAAATGCCCAACCTGACTTTGCGGCATCTTTGCCAAGCAGGCCAGCGTCATAAGCCTCGTCAATCGCGGCTTGAAGGCGGCGTGCCTCATTCACAAATTCACCGCGAATATAGATATAGGCCGCATGTGCCCGCATCGCAAAACCGGCAACAACACAGCCCTCAAGCAATTTATGCGGCTCGTGGCGAATAATATCACGATCCTTGCATGTGCCAGGCTCGGACTCATCGGCATTTACCACCAGATAATGCGGACGGTCTTTGACCTCTTTTGGCATGAATGACCATTTCAGCCCTGTCGGAAATCCAGCGCCACCACGCCCGCGCAGGCCTGATGCCTTCATCCGCTCGACAATTTCATCATGGCCCAGCGCCAACAGCTTTGCTGTTTTGTCCCAATCGCCGCGTGCTTTTGCACCCTTTAAACCAGCGTCACCCCAGCCATAGATATTGGTAAAAATACGGTCTGCATCATTAAGCATTGGCTGCGCTCCGCTTTTTGGTTGCCTTGGCTGGTTTTCCGGCCGCAAGCGTTGTTGCGCCAGCTGCTGCCTCGGATCCAGACCGGCCAAGAACCGATCCAACAGCCAATGGCGCATCCGCCTCAAGCGAGTCGAGAAGCGCACCGGTGGATTGATAGTCAAGATCTTCGTAGAAATCGTCATTCACTTGCAGGATTGGCGCATTCACACAAGCCCCAAGACATTCAACCTCAAGAAGCGAGAAGCGTCCACATGCCGATGTTTGCCCAGATGAAATTTGATAACGATCTTTGATGGCCCGCATCATTTCATCTGATCCGCGTAACCAACAGGGCGTTGTCGTGCAGGCCTGCAGGAAATATTTTCCAACCGGCTTTAGATTGAACATGGTGTAGAAAGTGGCCACTTCAAGAACGCGAATCTCTGCCATATCCAGCTTGGCCGCAATCAGTTCAATCGCCTTCATCGGAATCCAGTTTTCATGTTGGCGTTGCGCCAAATCAAGAAGCGGCATCACCGCACTGGCTTGACGACCTTTTGGATATTTTGCAATAATCCGTTTGATTTCAGCTTCATTATCCTTGGAAAAGGCAAAGCTATCAGGCTGATCACTGGCAATGCGGTCTTCAATACTCATCGGTCAATCTCACCAAAAACAATATCAAGCGATCCAATAATCGCCACTGAATCGGCCAGCATGTGACCGCGCGACAAATGATCTACCGCTGCCATGAAGTAAAACCCTGGCGCGCGGATTTTGCACCGATAGGGCTTATTTGTACCATCCGACACCAAAAACACGCCAAATTCACCCTTTGGCGCTTCGACAGCTGTATAGCTCTCACCCTCAGGAACATGGAAACCTTCGGTATAAAGCTTGAAATGATGAATTAAGGCTTCCATCGACTGTTTCATCTCGCCACGTTGTGGCGGCGTTACCTTATGATCGGGGGCCATTACCGGCCCGCTTGGCATATTGGCAATTGCCTGTTCGATAATGCGCAATGACTGGCGCATTTCCTCGACACGGATCAGATAACGCGCATAACAATCACCGGTTTTGCCAATTGGAATGTCGAAATCCATTTCGTCATAGGCATCATAGGGCTGATTTTTGCGTAAATCCCACGCAACGCCAGACCCGCGAAGACAAGGGCCAGTCATGCCAAGCGACAAGGCATCTTCTTCGCTTATCACGCCAATATCAACCGTACGCTGTTTAAAGATCCGGTTTTCGCTCAGCAGAGTTTCCATATCCTTTATGAAGGCCGGAAATGTCTTGGTCCAATTATTGATGTCGCGAAGCAAATCATCTGGCAAATCCTGATGCACACCGCCCGGGCGGAAATAGGCCGCGTGAAGCCGCGCACCACATGCGCGCTCGTAAAACCCCATCAAATGTTCGCGCTCTTCAAAGCCCCACAAAAGCGGCGTCATTGCCCCAACATCAATGGCAAAAGTCGTCAGATTCAACAGATGGTTCAAAATCCGGCCAATTTCGCAATAGAGAACACGGATATATTGCGCCCGCCGTGGCACCTCGATGCCAAGTGCCTTTTCAATCGCCAATGCCCAGGCATGTTCCTGATTCATGGGTGACACATAATCTAGACGATCAAAATACGGCAAAGCCTGAAGATAGGTTTTATGCTCGATCAACTTTTCAGTGCCACGATGCAAAAGGCCGATATGCGGGTCGGCGCGTTCGATCACCTCGCCATCCATTTCAAGTACAAGCCGCAAAACGCCATGTGCCGCCGGGTGCTGCGGGCCAAAATTCATCGTGATCGGTTTGATTTGCATCTCTGCCATGTTTGTCTCTTTACACCCTATTTTGCCGTTTTGTCGGGATCAGCTTTGGCCGCATTGCCGCCAAGCTCATTATGCATCCCTTCCCACGGGCTAAGGAAATCAAAATCGCGGAATTCTTGAACCAGATGCACCGGCTCGTTAATGACGCGGCGCTGCGTGTCATCATAACGAACCTCGACATGGCCGGTCAGCGGAAAATCTTTGCGAAGCGGATGCCCCTCAAAACCATAATCGGTCAACAGGCGGCGCAAATCAGGATGGCCGGAAAAGAAAATTCCAAACATGTCCCAAACTTCGCGCTCAGCCCAATTTGCCGCCATAAACACGCCGGTGACCGACGGAACGGTCTGGCCTTCACTCACCGTCGCCACAATACGAAGCCGCATATTATTGCTCATCGACAGCATCTGATAAACAACATCAAACCGGTCTTTACGTTCAGGATAATCAACCGCCGTCAGGTCAATGAGCTGGGTAAAGGCAGCCTGCCGGTCATCACGCACCAAAGCCAATAACTGCGCCACAACAGCAGCATTCACCTGTAATTCAATTTCGCCATGAATAATGCTTGATGACAGCACAATCCCCTGCCCGATTTCGCGCAGATGATCGGCCATTATCTGCAAAGGCGACTCGCCGGCGATGCCAGCTTCGTCAATCAGGTCATTTTCATTCATTGTAGCGCCCTCTCAAGGCTAGCTAGCATACGGAAACGGCGGGGTTATTGGCCTAGCTACGCGCAATCGTTGCGGTGCGACGGATTTTCTTCTGCAATTGCAAAAGACCGTAAATCAACGCTTCGGCAGTTGGCGGACAACCCGGCACATAAACATCAACAGGAACAATTCGATCACAACCCCGAACAACGGCGTAGGAATAATGATAATAGCCGCCACCATTGGCACATGACCCCATCGACAGAACCCAACGCGGCTCTGGCATCTGGTCATAAACACGGCGCAAAGCAGGCGCCATCTTGTTGGTTAGCGTACCAGCAACAATCATCACATCTGATTGGCGCGGGCTAGGCCGGAACAGCATGCCATAACGATCCATATCGTAACGGCTGGCGGCTGAATGCATCATTTCAACAGCGCAACAAGCCAGACCAAAGGTCATTGGCCATAGCGAGCCTGACCGCGCCCAATTGAACAGCTTATCAGCCTTTGCAATGACAAAGCCGCGATTGGTGATTTCGTCACCAACAGCGCGTAAAATTGCGTCCTGATCGGCGCCTGGTGGTATTGGCGGTGCCAATGATGGATCCATCACTCCCATTCCAGCGCTCCTTTTTTCCATTCATAAATAAAGCCGATGGTCAGCACGCCAAGAAACAGCATCATTGACCAGAAACCGAACAATCCGATGCCACCAAGCGCAACCGCCCAAGGGAACAAAAACGCCACCTCAAGATCAAAAATAATAAACAGAATGGCGACAAGGTAAAACCGAACGTCAAATTGACGGCGCGAGTCATCGAACGCATCAAAACCACACTCATAGGCGGTCATTTTTTCGCTGTCAGGCCGTTGATTACCAAACACAAATGCGGTCAGCACAAAAGCAAGTGACAGCCCAATTGCAATGGCAAAAAAGACCGCAATCGGCAGATATTCACCAAGAAACAAATCCAACGGGGGCTCCTGAGTAGCGGGTCGGAAACTTACCCCAAAGGGAATAATTCAGCGACGCCCTAATTGCAAGCTGCAAAGCGGAAAAATATCGGATAAAAGCCAAAATTTCGGCGATTGCAAAGCTTGGCCAGACGCAGACGCATCATGGGTGGTTGCATCGCGCATTAAAGATTGCCTAAGTTAGCTTGTGATATCGTGGCAAGCCATGCCTTGAGACCCAACCTGTATTTGATCGCCAACAAGGATCGAGTGATGAACATACCAGCCCCGCACAGCCCCATTCCAGACATGCCTGCCCTGCTTGGCTGGGGCGGCCTTATTCCCTTTGGTCTTGCCGCGCTTGGCACGCATAGCGGCGTTGACGCGCTGGTGCTTTACGGATTCATTGGCGGCACCGCCTATGGTGCCATCATCCTCAGCTTTCTGGGGGCCGTCCATTGGGGGTTGGCGATGCAGGACGACCGCAGCCCCTATTGGTATGTCTGGTCGATCACGCCGGCGCTTATGGGGTTCGCCAGCCTGTTGATTTTTGACGTCAATCTGCGGATTCTTGCATTGATGCCATTATTTGGCCTTGCCTGGTCGGTGGATCGCCAAGCCGCCAATCGCGGGCTTATCCCCGCTTGGTATATGCGGCTTCGTACATTACTGACCGTCGGCGCGGTGACGAGCCTAGGAACGATGTTACTTGCCTAGATTATCACCATCTAGCGAGCGCGAATCATGATCAGATTTCCAGCCACGACAAGACCTAGTCCGGCAACACCAAGCAACGTCCAATGGTAATTTTCAAATCCAGTTGAAATAAGCAGGGCAAAGACCGGAAACACCACCGTTGCATAGCCTGCACGGCTGGCGCCAATCTTGCCAATCAGCATCAAATAACAGCTAAACGTCATAACTGACGAGATGATCGTCAACCACATGAGCGAGCCGACATAACGCGGGGTTTGCTCAATCATGAATTCATAGCCCATGAATGATGACACAAGTCCGAGATAACAAGCGCCATAGGTCATGCCCCATGCCGTCGATGCAAAAACGGGAATGCCGCGCGCTTGGCTAGCGGCCGAAACCATATTACCACTGCAAAAAAACAATGTACCGACAAGGCACAGCACCAGGCTTGGCAATGCCGTTTCTGACAGCTGTAGTTCAGGCCAGTATAACAAAGCAACGCCGCTAATCCCGACAAAGGCGGCAAGCAAATGCCGAACTGGCGGACGCTGGCGTCCAAGCGCCGCCCCCATAAGCACATTGACCAATGAGGCGGTCGAAAAGACCACAGCCAAAAGCCCTGATGCCACCCCATTGGCAGCATGATAAAATAGCGTGAAATTGCCTGAGAAAATAAACAGGCCAAGGGCGGCAAACCGCCAATGCACCCGCCAATCAAACCGCAATGACTGGCCAGACATAACCGCCAGAAGCGCCATCATCGGCGCCGCCATCAAAAACCGCCAGAACAAGGATATTTCGGGAGCCACAACGCCAAGCTGCCATTTTAACGGCAGCCAGCTTGTAGACCAGCCAAACACCACGCCAGCATAAAGCAGCAGGTCAAACGGCGTCATATCGCCTCCTTACTGGCAGGCCCTGACCTTCTAGGCCGACACCCAGTCCTTGGCATCAATATCAAGATAGGCCTCGACCGCAGCGGTGGCGATTACAGATTTTGTATTATGAACATTATCAACAACATCAAGGCCGCCTTTGACAACTTGAACAAACGCATTTCCCCGTGGCAGCTTGGCTGCAACAATGGTTGAATCAACCTTTTCTGGATCCTGCACGGCAAT
>DFSK01000126.1:0-3336 GCA_002378605.1 Alphaproteobacteria bacterium UBA3439 | reverse complement strand
AATCAATGAACTATGGTGAAGCGCGTCATCGACAGCGCGACAAGCAGCCTTTGTATAATCTTCACCATAAAGATCGTTACCGGTACCCATTTCAAGAATGATACGTTTCATCATGCGGCTCCTGCAGGCTCAAGATCGAGATAAACCACCACCGCCGCATTGGCAATAACGGTAACGCCGCCATCGGGCTTTGGCACGTCAAGGCCACCATGAACAGCGCGAACCGACCCCTGCCCATAAGGCAAAATTGCCGCCACTTTGTCAGTATCCACCTTTTCCGGCTGTTGCACGCCAATTTCCACCTCGATAATCATTGCTGAACGATCAAGGCCAAAGGCATCGGCAATCGATAAAGAATTATGCCAAAGCGCGTCTTCAACTGCGCGGCATGCCGCCCGCGTGTAATCTTGCTGGCGAAGCGAACTGCCCATGCCAAGCTCCATCACCATCCGTTTTTTTGCCATGATCAAAACACCCTAATGCATCAAAAGAAATACGGTCAACCGCATCATTAACCAGCAGAGTTATAGTCATTTGTTTTGGCAAAACCAACCGAAACAAGCGCGTATCAATTTCAGCACAGCCCAAGCGCCGCCTGCACATCGGCTGTCCAGCCAATAAAACTATTGTCATCACTTTCGATGACCGGCCGTTTGATCAAGGTTGGATGCGCTGCAAGCAAAGCCAGAACAGGCTGTTGGCGAGCATGATCATCAAGTCCGCGCCAGGTTGTTGATTTACGGTTTACCAAAACCGCATCACCATGCTTGCCAAGCCAATTTTGCAATTGCTCAGCCGTAACTGGCGTTGCACGAAGATCAATGAATTCAACAGATTTCCCAGCAGATTGAAGAGTCTTCAGCGCCTTTTTGCAGCTATCACAATTTTTAAGCCCATATAGTTTCAAATCCGCCTCCCGTTTTAACGCAGGCCAGCTTACCGCCCTGCTACAGCCCTGCCAAGCTTGGTGTTCGTAATTTTCGCATCGAACAGCCCCCAGTTAGAACGGTTCCTGTCAGAAAGGCTCTTGTCAGAACAGCTCTTGTCAGAACAGCTCTTGTCAGGCCCGAACGAAACGCGCAGATTCAGGTGACAAATGCCTTGCGCCACGCCCCACTTTTTGGAGACAGCTTTGCTTCGCCGTTTCATCTATGCCAGCCATGAACGCCAGCTAAACCGAACTTATCGCAACCGGCTTGCCAATCGGGGTAAAACGGCGCAAGGCGTGTTCTGGCGTTCACAAACAAGCCAGATCGCGCGTTTTGACGCCTTGCTATCGCTTGTTCATCAACTGGCACCGCAAAAGCCGGTCACAATTGCCGATATTGGCTGCGGATATGGTGCCATGCTGGCATTTATCAATGAGACGCGAGCCTATGCGCAAACGATCTATAACGGGGTTGATATCAATCCGGCGATGATCGCCGCCTGCCACCAGACATTTCCCGCCAAAAACGCGCTTTTCACAACCGGCAACGCGCCGCCAAAGATTGTTGATTTTTGTGTGTTTTCCGGCACCTTCAACCTGACCCATAGTGACGATCCTGACCTATGGATGGATTATATTTTTGCCTGTCTTGAACGTTGTATGGCCCGGGCGCGCTATGGGCTGGTGCTCAATCTTTTATGTGCGCCAAAGACAAAGATCGAAAGCCAGATATTTTATGCGGATCGTGCGGCATTCATCCATCGCGCCGAAGCCACGATTGGCCCAACCCATGCGCAATCAACAAAATATGTTGCAGGTGACGTCAGCTTTGTGATCACCCGAAAATCCTGATCAAGCCGGCTAAAATTCAATCGCCATGCCGTCATGGCCAACCGAACAGCGCCCATCAAAGCTGCGGCCGGTTTCAGCCTGCCAATCGGCGTCATTGCAAATATCACGCTCAGGCGGAATCAGATGATTCAATACCAGATGCCCAGCATTGGCAGCAGCAGCAATTTGTCCCGCCTGTTCAGCAAAGCTATGCGCCGCAAAAAGATGATTTCTAAGCCGGTCATCGCCGGTTTTGGTTTTTGCCAACACATGATCAAGCCCTTTTTCCAGCATTGCCTCATGCACAAGAACATCACTGTTCTTGGCAAAGCCCGCCAAAGACGGCAAATAGCGCGTATCGCCAGAAAAAGTGATCGATTTGCCATCTGCATCAAAGCGTAAAGCATAGGAATCAACAACCGGCGGATGATCATTGCGCAAAGCCGATACGGTCAAGCCACCATCATCCACAAGCCGAATTGGATCTGGCGTTTTCGCATCAATGATGTTGATTTGCGCCAGCGCGGCAAATGGCATACGCCCCTCATCCGCCATTCGGATGGTGATGTCAAATCGCATCATTTCACAAAATTGGCGCCAGATAGTGGCAATTTCAGGCGGGCCAAATACCGACACTGGCCGGTCAAGACCGGCCGTCCATGCGGTGTGAAGCAACGCGCCAAATTCAAGAACATGATCCGAATGGCAATGGGTGACAAAAATATCGGTCAGGCCGGTAAGCGGGTAGCCTGCTTTAACCATGCTGGCGGTAACGCCAAGGCCGCAATCAATGATGATCGACCGTCCAGCCATTGCCAAATGCGATGATGTTGGCAAAAAAGACGCCCCTTCAGCGCGAAGTGACGGGCCGCCCTTTGTACCAAGTAAAACCAGCTTTGCCATCGTTCGCGCTTTGCCCCTATTCCGCCACCAACCGGCTTTGCAACAAACCAGCGATATGCAGTTTTGCAGCAGTTTGACCAAATTGCCAATGGATTGATACAGGGTGGCCCGATCATTAGACAAACATAGATTTAACGTGGCAATCAGGGGGAGACCACAAAGATTGAACGGAATTTTTGAAAAAGCCGGTGATTCAGCCATGCCAAAACAATAATGACCAGCTTAGTGATCTATTATGCCAAACGCCATCAAACGGTAATATTTACCGTTCGTTGCGATATATAATGTTTTGAAAAGTAATGGCGGGAGTGACGGGACTCGAACCCGCGGCCTCCGGCGTGACAGGCCGGCGCTCTAACCAACTGAGCTACACCCCCTTAAACAAGGGCTTGTTGATGTGCGGTTGTAGCATGGTTTTTCCATCGAACAACCCCAAAAATGCGTTTAATCAGACAAGAATTCAAAAAATTTGATCCTGCCCCCATATTGCACCAAACCGGCATAACACCAAAGCACCACAAATAGGGCCCAGCAACAACCAAAGCCTTTTTGTACATCTTATATTTTTTAAAAAGAGGCAGAGGGAATGGTGGGTGGTGAGGGGTTCGAACCCCCGACCTACTCGGTGTAAACGAGTTGCTCTCCCAGCTGAGCTAACCACCCTATTCATTCCG
>DFSK01000124.1:46804-49439 GCA_002378605.1 Alphaproteobacteria bacterium UBA3439 | reverse complement strand
GGCTGGATTCTTGAACTCGATCGCGGCGCTGGTATCCCCTATGAGGGGAATTATTCGGGCTGGCTTGAACAAAAGCAAAAGCGGCTTGAACAAGAAGGTCGCGCCGATGATGCGCGGGTGAAATCATTGTCGCGCGAATTGGAATGGGTGCGTGCCGCACCAAAGGCACGTCAGGCCAAATCCAAAGCACGGATCAATGCCTATGAAAAGCTGCTTGCCGATGATCAGCAGAAACAGGTCGATGTGGCGCGGATTTCGATTCCGGCCGGCCCACGGCTTGGCGATGTGGTGATTAACGCCAATGGGCTTTGCAAGGCATTTGGTGATCGGCTGTTGATTGACGATTTATCATTCCGCCTGCCACCTGGTGGTATTGTTGGTGTGATTGGCCCGAACGGCGCAGGTAAGACCACGCTATTTCGCATGATTACCGGTGATGAAGCGCCTGATGAAGGTGATTTTTCCGTTGGTGATACGGTCAAGCTTGGCTATGTCGACCAGTCGCGTGACGCGTTGGATGACAAACAAACGGTTTGGCAGGTCATTTCGGACGGTATGGAAGAAATCGAGCTTGGCAAACGCACGATGCAATCGCGTGCCTATGTCGGACAGTTCAATTTCAAAGGCGGTGATCAGCAAAAGACCGTTGGCCAGCTATCAGGCGGCGAGCGCAACAGGGTGCATCTGGCGCGCATGTTGAAATCGGGGGCAAATCTGCTGCTTCTCGATGAGCCAACAAATGATCTTGATGTTGATACGCTTCGCGCGCTTGAAGAGGCACTATTGGAATTTGCTGGCTGTGCGGTTGTGGTTAGCCACGACCGTTGGTTCCTTGACCGGATTGCAACGCATATTCTGGCCTTTGAAGGTGATAGCCATGTTGAATGGTTTGAAGGCAATTATGAAGCCTATGAGGTCGATAAAAAGCGGCGCCTTGGTGCCGATGCTGATCGGCCAACCCGCATTAAATATAAGCCAATCTCGCGCTAGCCTGCTTGTCTGAAAAAACGCTTATATCATTCCCATGATTGAAAAAAGGCCGGAATGTTCCGGCTTTTTTTAATGGCTATTTACGGTGCTGGTTGGCGTTTTTTCATCGCCTCAATCAGCGCTGAAAACCGGCCTTCATTCTGGCGGATAATGGTAATATTTTCCTGTTTTTGCGTAACCAGCATCGAAATATTCTCGATTTCAACATCCAGAACCTTTGCCGGTGCCGTCGCTGGTGTAATGACACGCCAGCCAACCGAAACAGCAGGCCGCTTGCCGGTCGAGTCATTAAATGAACCGCGAACCAGAACCATCTTGTCACCCTTGGCCTGACTATCAATTGTGGTAAAGCGCAGGCCCGATAATTGATCAAAATTGCGGACGATGGTGCCGATCACGACATCACGCATGGTTCGGATATAATCAATGCGTTCTTGTTCGCTGGCGGCGCGCCAGTAAGGCCCAGCAGAAAAGCGGGCAATACCCGGCAAATCAAAATGCGTATCAAGAAGCTTTGCTATATTTTCGGTTCGTTTTTCAACATTGCCCGAATCTGTTTCCAGATAGGTTTCAACATCGCGGATCATGCTTGTGATCACATTGTTAGCAGCGGCAATCTGATCGCTGGCACGCGCCGGTAGCGATGTCAAAAACAGCGGTAAAATACATAGACAAACAAATCCGCCACGGAGCCAAGCCCGCAAATAAGTGGTCAAAATTCCAATTTGGCTTTTGATTATCATTTCGGGTCCTCAAGGAATGATTCAAACTGATCATCGGCTGTACGATTATCGGTTGGCTTCCCAACCATGGCATTGATGCGGCCAGCCCGTCCTTGATAATATAGCGAGCGGGTACGGGCATAAGGGTCAAGCGAATTATATTTCACATCATTAAATGCTTCGAACAGATTGGCCCGCATTGACACTAACGCAACTGGCGGGCGCATTGTCTGCATTGTTTGGATGGCATCACCGGCTTTTAGAAACGACATGGGGTTGGTCACCGAATCGACAACACGGCCGGCTAGGCTTCGGCCGGTATTTGGGCCAAGAACAGGCACCATCAGATAATTGCCTTCGGGCACATCAAACGATGCCAAGGTCTGACCAAAATCCTGACTTTTGACCGCTTTTGGATCTTCGGTCAGGTCAATCAGTCCAAGTGTCAGGCTGTTGACGACAAAATGCACTGCTGACAGCCCTGCATTTTCAAAACGGCCCTGCAATGCTGAATTGAATGTCGTGGCTGGAAGGCCCGTCCAGTCAATATGGTTATCAATGGCACGGCGTCCAGCTTTAGGCATGACAGTGCGATACCCATCGGCGGCTGGTTCTAAAATATATGTATCAAGGCCCATGTTAAAGGCAAAGGCTTTGCGATTCGAACCTTCATATGGGTCGCGCGCGTCAGTTCTTTCGTCTTCTGGAACAGAGCTGCATGCCGCCAAAAGCAGGATAGCCGCAAAAGGGACGGCTAAAAGGCTGCGCAGGCTGGATTTTGGTAATGCAAACATATCTGTCCATTCAAAGATTCTAAAACCGCATATGCAACATATCGCAATAAAGTCCGATTGCAAAAATGATTCAGCATTCCGTAAACAGCAATCTGGCAAAATCATCAAAAAATAAGTGACGCAAGATAC
>DFSK01000124.1:38345-46684 GCA_002378605.1 Alphaproteobacteria bacterium UBA3439 | reverse complement strand
CTGTCCATTCAAAGATTCTAAAAACGCATATGCAACATATCGCAATAAAGTCCGATTGCAAAAATGATTCAGCATTCCGTAAACAGCAATCTGGCAAAATCATAAAAAAATAAGTGACGCAAGATACTGCATTGCGATTGACCCACCCATCTGCATTTGCGAGTTTGAACACATCATGAACGAACTTGTAAGAACGCCAGCCAGCCCATGGCTTGATGGGCTAAATACGGCACAAAGCGAAGCTGTGAAAACACTTGATGGGCCATTGCTGGTTTTGTCGGGTGCCGGTACAGGTAAAACGCGTGTGTTGACGTCGCGTCTTGCCGAATTGGTTGCCAGCGGCACGGCAAAGCCATGGAATATTCTGGCAGTGACCTTTACCAATAAGGCCGCACGCGAGATGAAATTGCGCGTTGCTAGTCTGGTTGGGCCGATGGCCGAGCAAGTGTGGCTTGGTACCTTTCATGCGCTTGCTGCCAAAATGTTGCGCCGCCATGCCGATCTTGTGGGTTTGCGTTCTGATTTTACCATTCTCGATACCGATGATCAGATCAGACTGCTTAAACAATTAATGGAAGCCGAAGATATTGATCCCAAACGCTGGCCAGCGCGCATGCTTGGCGGCGTGATTTCGCGTTGGAAAGACCGTGGGCTGCCGCCGGAAAAAGTGGGGCTTGCCGAGGCTGGTGATATTGCCAATGGGCGTGTTCGGGCGCTTTATGAGCGCTATCAGACCCGCCTTATTGCGCTGAATGCTGTCGATTTTGGTGATTTGCTGCTTCATATGCTTAGCATTTTTACCACCCATGCCGATGTTTTGGCCGATTATCAAAACCGCATCACCCATATCATGGTGGATGAATATCAAGATACGAATGTTGCGCAATATCTTTGGTTGCGGCTATTGACCGGCAACCGCAACAATCTTTGTTGTGTTGGTGATGATGATCAGTCGATCTATGGCTGGCGTGGTGCCGAAGTTGGCAATATTTTGCGCTTTGAAAGCGATTTTAGCGGTGCCAAAACGGTTCGGCTTGAAGAAAATTACCGTTCAACTGGTCATATTCTGGCAGCGGCGTCCAAAATCATCGCGCGTAATGAAACGCGGCTTGGCAAAACCTTATATACATCTGCGGATGACGGCGAAAAACTGCGGGTCAATGGCTATTGGGATGGGCCTGACGAGGCGCGGAATATCGCCAGCCAGATCGAAACAATGATGAAAGATGGTGTTCATCTCTCGCAAATTGCCGTTCTGGTTCGTGCTGGATTTCAAACCCGCGAATTTGAAGAACGGTTTATTGCGATTGGCCTTCCTTATCGGGTGGTTGGTGCGCGGTTTTATGAACGCGCGGAAATTCGCGATGCTATTGCTTATTTGCGGCTTATTGCCCAACCAGCCGATGATCTGGCTTTTGAGCGTATTATCAATACGCCGAAACGCGGTCTTGGGACGGCAAGCTTGCAAGCGGTGCATATTCAGGCGCGGGCGTCAGATAAGCCACTTCTGGCGGCAGCAATTGATCTTGTGCAAACCGAAGAACTGCGTCCCGCTGCACGCCATGCGCTTGGAAGTTTTGTGCAGGATATCAAACGCTGGCGCGATCTTGCCGGATCAACGCATCAGGCTGATCTTGCCAAAATGATGCTTGATGAATCGGGCTATACGCAAATGTGGCAGCTTGATAAATCACCCGACGCCGAAGGCAGGCTGGAAAATCTGACCGAATTGATCAATGCGATGCAGGATTTTGACTCGCTTCAGGGGTTTTTGGAACATATCGCTCTTGTTACTGATGGTGATGCCGATCCTGAACATGGCGAAGTGACGCTGATGACGCTTCATGCGGCAAAAGGGCTGGAATTTGACGCGGTATTTTTGCCCGGCTGGGAAGAGGGAGTTTTCCCAAGCCAGCGAACGATGGATGAAAATGGCGCTGTTGGTCTCGAAGAAGAACGCCGCTTGGCCTATGTTGGCATCACGCGGGCAAAACGTGATCTTTTCATCAGCTTTGCCAATAGCCGGCGTATTCATGGCCAATGGCAATCGTCAATTCCCTCACGCTTTGTCCAAGAATTACCGCCAGAAAATATTGTTGAAGATATGGCACAAGGCATGGGGCTTGGCCGTGTGACTGCGGCGCGGCTTGGTGACGAATCGGGTACGAATGGATTTGGTGCGAATGGTGGGGCTGGCGGCTATAGTGCGGGTGGCTATGGTGCTGGTTGGCGGCGGATGGCGGCGCGGCGCGCCGAACCGGCGGATGGCAATTGGCAACCGGCAAATAACAAGACCGAATTTACAACTGGTGACCGGGTGTTTCACCAGAAATTTGGCATGGGCAATATTTTGACCATTGATGGGGACAAGCTATTGATTGCATTTGATAAAGCGGGTGATAAAAAGGTGGTATCAGGATTTGTGAGCAAGCCATGACAGCGCTTCAATCAGTCGTTCTAACCCTGCCGGCGCGGCTTGATGATCGGGCAATGACTGCCTTTGAACGTATTTTTAGCGAGTTTTTGGACAGTGCTGCTACATCATTCCAGCGCGACGATGCTGGTGATTGGCAAATCGAAGCCTTGTTCGAATTTACCCCTGATGCGGCAATCATTGATCAAATGCTGGCGCCGCTTTATCAGCATGAATCGATTGTCCCAGTTCCAATCAATGTATTACCGGTCGAACAGCGTGATTGGCTTGCCGAAAATCGCGCCGCCTTTCCGCCATTGCATATTGGCCGGTTCTGGATTTACGGAAGTCATGTCACCACGCCCCGTCCGGCGGCAAGCCTGCCTTTGTTGATTGATGCCGCCTTGGCCTTTGGCTCGGGAACACACCCAACAACTGAAGGCTGTTTGCGAGCGATGCAGATGATTCGGCGGATGGCCCCGCGGCGGGTTCTTGATATGGGTTGTGGTTCGGCAATTCTGGCAATGGCGGCATCACGGCTTTGGCCATCATGCCAAACAATTGCTGCTGATAATGATCCGGTTGCGGTTCGGGTTGCGGCGCGCAATCGCGCGCTTAATGCCATTGCGCCTGCAAAAATGCGGCTTGCCGTTTCGCATGGATTTGGCAGTCGTATCGTTTGTAATCACGCGCCTTATGATTTGGTGCTTGCCAATATTCTGGCAGGCCCGCTATGCGGGATGGCGCCTGATCTTGCGCCACGGCTGGCAAAGGGGGGCTGGCTTATTTTGTCAGGCATTCTTAATGGGCAGGCAACCGCAGTTGAGGCCGCCTATCGGGCGCAGCGGCTTCGTGTCTGGCACCGGATCTGTATTGGCGATTGGACAACAATAATCATGCGGCCATCGGCTATAGGTACGATGCCGCAATTATGGGGTGGACGGTGAGCCAGCAGGACAAAACCCGCTCCAAGCGGTTGCAATTGCTTCGCGAGGCTATGGCTGCGGCCGAATTTGACGGCTGGATTATTGGCCGCGAAGACATGTATCAGGGTGAAGAAGTGCCGTCTGGTGATGAACGGCTTGCCTATTTATCCGGATTTACCGGATCGGCTGGCTTTGCGGTTGTTCTTGGCGATCGGGCGGGGCTATTTAGTGATGGTCGCTATGGTTTGCAAATGCCCGCACAAACCAATGCTGCCGATTGGGATTGCAACATTAGTCCCGATGTGACATGCGAAGATTGGCTTAAAACAGTGGGATTGGCCACTGGTGCCGTCATCGCAATTGATGGCAGGCTGGTCACGGTTGCAGGCTTTAGACGGTTTGAAAAATCGGTTCTTGCGGCGGGTGGAACGCTTGTTTGTCACCATGAAAATCTGCTTGATCTGCAATGGCGTGATCGCCCGGCCTTGCCACCTGCGGCAAGCTGGCAGATGCCGGTTGAAAATGCCGGTAAGTCAGTCGCCGAAAAAAAGGATGATCTTGCCGCATATCTTGGCGCCAAAGCGTGCGCGGCGGTTCTGCTAACGCGGGTGGATTCGGTGAATTGGCTGGTGAATATGCGGGGTGGTGATTTGCCCTGCACGCCAGTCAATCTGTGTTTTGCCCTTTACCATCGTGAATCAGGCCTTTGCCTTTTGGGTGATAAATCGCGCCTTCAGCCGGTTTTAACGCCAGATATCACGGTCGCGCCTTTGACCCAATTGCCAGCATTGCTTGGCGATATGGGTGATGGCCGCTTGATGATTGAGGCGGCAAGCCTTCCAAAAATGCTGTTTGACCAGATTACGGCAAGCGGTGTGAGCATTTTTGAGGCTGATTGTCCGCTGACCATCGAAAAAGCGCGCAAGACCCCTGCTGAACTTGGTGGGTTTCGCGCGGCACACCGGCGTGATGGCGTGGCAATGGTTGAATTTTTATGCTGGCTTGATCAGGCCTTATCGGTGCCGTCTGTCACTATGACCGAAAGTGAACTTGCCGATAAGTTACTGGCGTTTCGCCAGCAACAAGACGGGTTTCTGGCGCCAAGCTTTAACACCATCGCCGGATCAGGCCCAAATGGTGCCATTGTGCATTATCGGGCAATTGCTGGGGCGGATCGCCGGCTGGCAAACAACGACCTGCTGCTGCTGGACTCGGGCGGGCATTACCGTGATGGAACAACTGATATTACCCGCACCATCGCCATTGGAACGCCGCCAGCTGGCGCGGTTGCTGCCTATAGCCATGTTCTGCAAAGCCATATTCATCTGGCAATGGCGAAATTTCCAACAGGTACGAATGGCAAACAGCTCGATGCGATTGCGCGTGCGCCTTTATGGGCGGCAGGACTGGATTTTGCGCATGGTACAGGTCATGGCGTTGGTCATGTTCTATCGGTTCATGAAGGGCCTGCCAGCATTTCCAAACGCGGCGAAGTGGCGCTTGAAGCGGGCATGGTTTTATCGAATGAGCCGGGTTATTACCAGACCGGTGATTGGGGCATTCGGATTGAAAATCTGATCGTCGTGACGCCATCAAAACCGACTGGGTTTCTGGAATTTGAAACAATCACCCTTTGCCCGCTTGATCGCCAGCTGATTGATAAAACACGGCTTGATGCTGCCGAAATTGACTGGATTGATCGCTATCACCGCAACATATATGCGCAATTGCATCCGCATCTATCACCAATGGCAAAATCATGGTTAGAGACAGCCTGCCGCCAGCTATAGCGGCGCCATTGTCAAAGGCGATATTGGCAAATTGTTATTGAGTGCCAATCAGGGAAGAATAGCCATCTTCATCCAAAACGGTGATGCCTAGATCGGCCGCCTTGCGGGCTTTTGATCCAGCATCTGCCCCAGCAACCAAAAAATCGGTTTTTGCTGATACAGTGCCTGATACTTTGGCGCCAAGAGATTCGGCCTTGGCTTTGGCTTCGGCCCGCGACATGCGGGTCAAGGTGCCGGTAAAGACGATTGTTTTGCCGCTAATGGCGCTGTTTTCGGCAGGACGCTCGGGCGGTAAAATGGTTAATTCTGCTGCCAGATCAACAATCAATTGATATAGGTCTGGATTACCAAAAAAGGCGGTGATGTCATTTGCCATCGCTTCGCCAATCTGGTCGATTTCGACAAGCGCCTGATGCGCCGCGTCAAGGTCGGCATCGGGATTCAACGCCGCCAGCATTGCCTCGGCAGATCCGTAGTGAAGCGCCAATAGACGCGCAGTTGCTTGTCCAACCTGTCTGATGCCAAGCGCATAGATAAAGCGTTCAAGGCCAATTTCACGCCGGATCGAAATTGCCGATAGCAGTTTTCTGATTGATAAATCGCCGTAGCCGTCAAGCTTGGCCATTGCCGCTGAGTGATCGTCAAGCCGGAAGATATCGGCGGGTGTTTTAACCCAGCCAAGATCTATAAATTGTTCGATCTGGCGTGCGCCAAGCCCTTCAATATCAAAGGCATCACGCGCGACAAAATGTTTCAGCCCTTCAAAAAGCTGTGCTGCGCAATTTAGCCCGCCACTGCACCGCCGCACCGCTTCGCCTTCAGGCCGAATTGCGGCTGCATGGCAAACCGGACATAATTCAGGAAAGTCAAAGATCGTCTCGCGGCCCGTGCGGGCGTCACGCAACACCCTGACAATTTGCGGAATCACATCACCAGCCCGCTGGATCACAACGCGATCGCCAATCCTGATATCTTTGCGGGCGATTTCATCTTCATTATGCAAAGTGGCATTTGATACAATGACCCCGCCAACCGAAATAGGGGCAAGCCGCGCCACAGGCGTGAGCGCGCCAGTGCGGCCAACCTGAATATCAATGGCGTCAATCATGGTTTCGGCCTGCTCAGCCGGGAATTTATGCGCCATTGCCCAACGCGGGGCGCGGGCAACCTGACCAAGGCGTTGCTGATAATCATGCCGGTCAATTTTATAGACCACCCCATCAATATCATAAGGCAGATCAATACGTTGACGGCCAATCATCTGATAGACTGAGAGCAAATCAGCGACATGATCGCATCGCCGCGACAAATCATTGACCGAAAATCCGAAATTACGAAGTGCCGCTAAAAACGCCCAATGAGTTTCGGCAATGGGGGCGCTAGTCTCGCCCATTGAATAGGCAAAGAATTGCAAATTACGCTTACCGGTTATGCTGGCATTTTTCTGCCGAAGCGATCCTGCGGCCGCATTGCGCGGATTGGCAAAAATCTTTTTGCCGTCTTTTTCCTGCGCGACGTTTAGCGCCAGAAAATCATGCCGATCCATATACATTTCGCCGCGCACCTCAAAAATGGCAGGCGCTAAACCGGAAAGCTGTTTTGGCAGGCTGGCAATCTGCATGACATTGGCAGTGACGTCTTCGCCTTCGGCGCCGTCGCCACGGGTGGCCGCCTGTACCAGCGTGCCATTTTCATAACGAAGGCTTAGCGACAGGCCGTCAATTTTGGGTTCGGCAACAAACTGGGCGGCATCAGTGTCGGAAAGTGACAGAAATTTGCGCACTCTTGTGACAAAATCTTCAATATCGTCAGCGCTAAAGCCGTTGCTAAGCGACAGCATCGGGCGGGCATGGCGAATTTTGCCAAACTGGCCCTGTGCTGGCAGATCAGTGCCAACGCGTCGGCTTGGGCTGTCAGGGCGGACCAGCAGCGGAAAGGCGGCCTCAAGGGCGCGATTGCGCGCCACTAGCCGGTCATATTCTGCATCGGATATTTCGGGGGCGTCCTGACCATGATAAAGCTGGTCATGGCGGGCAATTTCGGCGGCAAGGGCGGCCAGTTCAGCGGCTGCAGAAGCCGAATCCATCTTCGCCGGATCGTCGGTGCCAAGGTTGAAAGCTGATTTTGTCATTGCTTAACCCCCAAGCAGCGCCGCGGCGGCGGCTCGTGCTTCGGCAGTTACGGTTTCTCCCGCCAGCATACGGGCGATTTCTTCGGTTCTTTCATCATCATTTAACGCGCGTGTCGCGCTGACAACGCCACTATCAGTGGCGGTTTTGGCGATGCGCAAATGCTGGTTGGCGCGGGCGGCCACTTGCGGCGAATGCGTGATGACAAGGGTTTGTGTACTGGCACCAAGGCGGCTTAGCCGGTCACCAACCGCAGCGGCAACAGCGCCACCAACACCTGAATCGACCTCATCGAAAATCA
The DNA here is from genome assembly GCA_002378605.1 of Alphaproteobacteria bacterium UBA3439. Classification (GTDB taxonomy): domain Bacteria; phylum Pseudomonadota; class Alphaproteobacteria; order Puniceispirillales; family Puniceispirillaceae; genus UBA3439. The sequence continues at coordinate 39,125 of DFSK01000124.1, read as the reverse complement.
GGCTTCGCGGATGGCTGCTTTCTTCCAAACAGACTTTGAGCGCAAGTAAGAACCGGGCTAACTCGCCGCCTGAGGCAACGCGGTCAATTGGCCCTGCATTCATGCCTTCATTGGTGCTGGCTTCAAAGCGAACGGCGGTTGTGCCACGCGGGCCCCATTGCGCATCACCAAGCGGGGTGATGGCGGTGGTAAATCGGGCGCCATCAAGTTTCAGTGGTGGCAATTCGGCAAGGACGGCCTGATCAAGATTGATTGCCGCCAGTTTGCGGCTGGCATCAAGCTGGCTAGACATGTCCAGATAGTAATCCTGCCATTTCTGCGCTGTTTCACCAAGCTTGCCAAGCATGCCAGATGAATCTTCAATGGCGGCAAGCCTGCTTGCCAATGTTTGATGGATTGTGGGCAAGTCATCTAGGCCACAATTATGTTTGCGTGCCTGCTGACGCAATTCATGAAGCCGGTCATCTAGCTGTTGCAGCAGATTGGGATCGGCCTCAAGCGCATGTCCGGCAGATTGGATGGCGCTGTTCGCCTCGCTAAGTTCGGCGTCAGCGCGCGCCAAAGCGTCAAGTGCCTGATCAAGCTTGCCGCCGGCAAGCGGTGCAACCTTTTCCAATGCAGCTAAGGCACGGCCAAGGCCTGCCTGAGCGCCAACTTCACCAAAAACAGCATCTTCAGCCAATGACAGGCTTTCACCGATTTTCGAGACATTAGCCAAAAGCGTGCGCTTGCCTATCAGGCTGTCTTCTTCGCCGGTTTCGGGGGCAAGCCGGTCAAGCG
>DFSK01000124.1:3750-38014 GCA_002378605.1 Alphaproteobacteria bacterium UBA3439 | reverse complement strand
TCAAGCGCCTTGCGGGCGATATCCCATTGCTGCCAGCCTTCTTTGGTTTTGGCCAGTAAATCATGATGACCCGCGGCGCGATCAAGAAGCGTCATATGTGTCGAAATATCAAGAAGGCCGCGTCCTTCAAACTGGCCCTGAATTTCAACTAGTAAATCACCAACTTGCCGCAACAGCCCAACCGATACGGCGATGTCATTAATGCTGGCTGATGATTTGCCGTCACTTTTCAGACGACGACGCAGGATCATGTCATCTTCGGGCATGATGCCTGCCTCTTCGACAAGCTGCCATGCTGGATGGTTTGCAGGAAGGGCAAAGCTGGCACTGACATGGGCTTGATCATGGCCCTGCCGGATCAGGCCAAAATCGGCACGGCTGCCAAGCGCCAGCCCCAACGCATCAAGCAGAATCGATTTGCCAGCACCGGTTTCGCCAGTCAATACCGTCAACCCCGGTGCAAATTGCAAAGTTAATTGCTCAATCAGGACAATATTGGAAACAGTAAGGCTTTGCAGCATGGTCAGTTAAAAATATTGGTAATCACGTCGATGGATCGCTCAAACATACCCTTTTCAGGGGGCTGTTCTGGGTCGGCCCGCAAACTGGCCAGCCGCTCTGTCCAGACGGATTGCGGATAGTTATATTGTGCAACCTGATAAAGACGTTCCGATTGATCGGAAAGGCCAAGCGAATAATAGGCTTCGGCGGTTCGGAACAGGGCTTCAGGCACCTGATTGGTGGTATCATAATCCGTGATAACGATATTAAACCGGCGGATCGCGGCGGTATATTGTTCGCGCTCGAGATAGAACCGGCCAACGGCCATTTCTTTGCCAGCAAGATGCGACTTTGTCAGGTCGATTTTCAACTGTCCGTCACGGGCATAGGTGCCTTTGGGAAAGCGGCGGACAAGCTCTTCAAAGGCGGTAAGTGATAATTTGGTCATTTCCGCATCGCGTTCAACATCGACAATCTGTTCGTAATAGCTCAAGGCCTTCAGGTAATAGGCATATTCAACCAACGGATCGGCTGGGTTTAGCTCGACAAAGCGATCAAGGGCTGAGATGGCGCGTGCATATTGATTAGCCTCATAAAATGACCATGCTGCCATGATCTGGGCGCGGGTGGCCAATTCCGAATAGGGATGCTGGCGTTCAACTTCTTCAAATTTTGGCGCAGCGGCTTTTGGATCACCACCAATCGCCGTATTCAGCGCATCACGATATAAAACATCAACGGGCTGTTCAACCTGTTCAACAATGTCGGGGCCAGATGAACATGCGGCGACAAGGCAGCAAGCGGCAAACATCAGGATTTTCTTTTGACTGGTCACATCCGGCTCCGCTGGCGGCTTTCGATAAAGATAAAAGGGATAGACGCATCCCGATGGCCCCCACAATAGCCCGATAAAAGCTTACTGAAAAGAGCGCGTTGCGAATGGTAGCATATTCACGAATTTTTGCATGGATTTTAGGCTGTTTTGCCAGATATCAATTGGTGGCGGCTTAGGCCATTGCAGCGGCCGCCAACTCGGGCATGGCAAAGCTGTCTGACCGGCTATGTTCGCCGCCAGCCTCGATCACCTTATAGGCGGTCGGGTCATTCAGTAATGTTTGCACCAATTTGGTGCTAAGCGCATGGCCTGGGCGTGACGCGGTCATTTTGGCTTTGACCGGCATGCCAATCAGAAACAGATCGCCAAGACAATCAAGCACCTTGTGACGCACAAATTCACGTTCAATACGCAAGCCGCCTTCATTTAATATTTTACCATCATCAACAACAATGGCGTTATTCAATGATCCGCCAAGCGCAAGTCCGGCATTCTGCATCAATTCAACGTCACGCAATTGACAAAAAGTCCGCGCAGTTGCCAATTCGGCAGCAAAACTGCCATCACTATGGCTGTAGCTAAAGCTTTGATTGCCAATGGCGCGATCATCAAATTCGATTTTAACATCAATTTGCAATTGATCGGCTGGCTCAAGCCGCGCCCACGCGCCGCAATCAAGCTGAACTTCAATTGGCTTGGTTACGATCATATATTTGCGCCGTGCTGGCAGAACTTCAAGACCGGCATTGTTAAGCGCGTCTAGAACAGGTTGGCTGCTACCATCCAGAATAGGCGCTTCAGAGGCGTCAATTTCGATGATGGCATTGTCAAGCCCGACACCGGCAAAGGCGGCCATCAGATGTTCGATGGTTTCAAGCGTGATGCCTTCGCTATTAACAATGCGTGTGCATAAACGCGCGCGTTCAGCATAGCTGGCATGGGCAATGACTGTTTGTAGCTGGCCATCAATATCAATGCGGCGGAATTTTATGCCGCTATTGGCAGGGGCAGGGCAAATGGCCATACGGACAAATCGCCCCGAATGCAGGCCAATGCCTTCAAGATGCGCGATCTGGCGAACCGTTGTTTGAAACGGTTGTTCAACAAACATATTGTAGGAAAGCGTATCAGGCATGGGGCCGCGGTCGCTCTTTCATCTGCTGTCATCACGAGGGGGAAACCCAATCGCGAAAATCCATCTTTTTCAATTCAAAGGCTGGTATTAAAAGGCTAGTGCTGGATAGGCTTAGCCAAAAGTAATGAGCCATATGAAAACCTGAGGAAAGATTACTCTTTTCCTCAGGCTAATCCAAATCACATTTGGTTACAGTTTGTAGCAATGGCAAAGTCTTGCCATTGCTGCATTGTTAATTGGCCTGACGGCGTAAAAATGCTGGAATATCAAGATCATCTTCATCAGCATTTGGCGCCGAAGCCGGGGCTGTTTCTGACCCTTTTCCGACCATGTCAGACCGTGACAGATCAAGGATTGAAACGGCAATCTGCTCTTTGGCTGCAGCTTCGTCTAAAGCAGGCTCACTGCGGCTTTGATCGCTTGATTCGGCAGGTTTGCTCTCCGGCTTGCTTGACCATAATCCCGAAATTCTATTGATCAGGCTTGATGGGCGTGCGACCGGTGTTTGTGCTGCCACGCTTACGCTTTCTTCGTCAGGCATGTTTGTCGGTGCCGCCGGAATAAACCTTGCCCGTGGCGATGCTGGTTCGTCATTAGCAATGGATAACGGTGTTGTTGGCGCGTCTCCCAACGTCGATGGCTGATCACTGCCATTTGATGCAGCGCTGTCAAGATCAGCTGGTGCTGCATCTTTTGTGGCGGCATTGATGGCATCATTGATATCCATCTGCTGACCGGTATCCTCGGCCGTGTTGATCACTTCGGCAATCGCTTCGCTGGCAAGCTCATTGCTTAGCTGGCTGTCAAGCATATCAGCTGTGCCATCAGCCATTTTCGGGGCTGTTGCAAGATCGCTGCTTGTCACAATCGCATGATCTTCAGCTGGTGCTTCAACCATTGTTGCAATCGCTGGCTCAACATCTGCTTCACGCGCTGGGCTTGAAAAGCTGCTTAGCGGGTTTGGCAGAATTGTACTTGTCCGCGGTGAAATGGCCTCGGTTTTTTGGGGCATCATGCTTGGGCGGCTGTTGATTTGGGCGGCACCACTAATGCCGGTTGCGACAACCGATACACGCATCACGCCTTCCAATTTATCGTCAAAGGCCGAACCAAAGATGATGGTTGCATCCGGATCAACTTCTTTGCGGATACGGTTGGCGGCTTCGTCAACTTCAAACAGGGTCATATCAAGACCGCCGGTGATGTTGATCAGAACCGCATTGGCACCCTTCATCGTGGTGTCATCGAGAAGCGGGTTATTGATTGCAGCTTCGGCGGCCTGCGTTGCGCGGGCGTCGCCTGACGCCTCGCCAGTTCCCATCATTGCCTTGCCCATTTCGCCCATAACCGCGCGAATATCGGCAAAATCAAGATTGATTTGACCAGGCTTGATCATCAGGTCGGTAACGCCACAAACACCTTGGTGCAGAACCGCATCTGCCATATGGAATGCATCGGCAAAGGTTGTACGCTCATTCGCCAGCCTGAACAGATTCTGGTTTGGAATGACGATCAGAGTGTCAACATAGGCCTGTAATTCTTCGATGCCTTCTTCGGCCTGTTTCATCCGGCGCTGGCCTTCAAATTCAAATGGCTTGGTGATAACGCCAACAGTCAGAATGCCACGTTCACGCGCAGCGCGGGCAATAACGGGTGCGGCGCCAGTGCCGGTGCCGCCGCCCATGCCTGCGGTGATGAAGACCATGTTGCAATCCGCTAATTCAGCCATCACATCTTGCAGGCTTTCTTCAGCTGCCAAACGGCCAACTTCGGGCTTTGAACCTGCACCAAGACCTTGTGTAATCGCACTGCCAAGCTGGATTTTCCGGCTTGAAAGCGAATGGGCAAGGGCCTGACCGTCGGTGTTGGCGACCAGAAAATCAACACCCTCAAGATTGGCATTGATCATATTATTCACGGCATTACAGCCAGCGCCACCAACACCAACAACGGTGATACGAGGACGAAGCTCTTGCATGGTTTGAGGAACGGTAAGGTTGATTGTCATGACTGACTCCCTTCATTGAAGATTAAGATATTCTTGGTTGAAATGGATTTGCTAGGGCGCAACAGGCTGGTGGAACCGGCAGGGCAAATCTGCCGGAGTCCTAATTGGTGCTGGGCGGATCGCCAGCGGAAAATTGAGTTTGAACATATGGCCATCAATCGTCTCCTCGCCTAAAGATTGTCACGAAGCCACGCACCGATACGTTCGAATGGCCCATGTGGCAGGGTGCGGGTCTGCCTGTCTGTTGGGTCATTTTCCTCGATCCGGCTGACATGGATGAGCGCGCCTATGCTGGCGGCAAAACAAGGGCCGCTGCTATCCTCGTCAAGACCGGCAATGCCGATAGGTTTGCCAAGGCCAACCGATTTCTTTGCCTGTTTGGCAAATAGGTCGGCAAGACCGGTAAGCTGGCTGGCGCCGCCGGTCAGCACATAACGGCTGCCAGCGGTATGTTCCATGCGGGCGCGTTCCATGCGGCCATGCAGCAATTCCAGAATTTCTTCGATGCGGGGGCGAATAATCGCGCTTAGCAAATTGCGTTCAATGGTTTGCCCGGCCACTTCGGTGGTGGTGCCAAGCGCGGGAATGGTAATATTGTCGCTTCGGCCAAGCCGAACGACTTCGCGAAGTGAATCGGGGGCAACGCCAGTGATATCAGTTGGCATTACCGACCCGTCAATGGCCTTTAGCCTTTCGGCATCGGCAAGCGGCGTTGACAGAACGCGCGCAATGTCGGTGGTGACGCGGTTGCCGCCAATTTTGATGGTGTCGACATAAACAAGCTTGCCTTCCATAAAGATGGCAATTGACGTTGTGCCCCCACCCATATCGACGATGACACTGCCAAGATCGCGCTCTTCGGCGCTAAGGCAGGCAAGACCGCTAGCATAGGCCGAATGCAGGAACCGATCGGTTTCAAGATGGTTTAACGCCAGGGCTTCACGCAAATTGGCAAGCGAGGTACGAAGGCCGCAAACAAGCGTGTAATCAACTGAAAGATTGGTGCCGCGCATGCCGCGTGGGTCGGCAATGCCGCGCACATCGTCAAGCCCATATTGCAGGGTTTGAAGATGCATCGGCTGATAGTTTTCTGGAATATTGCCATTGTCATTGCGCGCCATCAGCCGGTCGATATCACGCCGCCGAACCACCGCATCACTAAGCCTGACCGATTTTTTGCAGATGCTGGAAAATGGTGTGCCGCCCGGGGCAACAACGGTGACTGACGTAACCGAAATACCGGCATCACGCTCGGCCGCTTGAACGGTTTTGCCAATGACAGTGCTGAGCGCCTCCAATTCGCTGACTTCGCCGTTGCGAATGCCGGCCGAAGCATGCGTTCCATGACCAAGAAGGCGAACCCCACCCGACCCGTTGGCCTCGCCAATCATGCAGCAGATTTTTGACGATCCGATATCGAGAACGGCAAAGGGGCGCCTTGTAATGGCTTTGGTTTTGCTAAGGATCATGTTTTGCTTCCCCTTCCTCTTACCGGAATATTTGGCTCGACAATCAATTGTTGTGGTACGCGCATATCAATGACTGCCAGATCACGATGAGTGATGGCTTTTTTGCGATCGATCATGGCAAGACGAGACCATGCTGAGACCGGATCAATTTCAGGAAGCCGCACTTCCATACCGTTTTTCAGATGAACATCCCAGCGCCGTTTTGACCGATAGCTCACCGCCCATACTTCGCTAAATAATTCTGGTTCGGTTTTCAAAATTGACAGAATGGCAGCAGCATGCGGCGCGGCATTATCACCGGCAACAACGGTCAGATGGGTAAATTGGCTTGGATCAGCGCCGTCAATAATGGCGCCGCTTTGATCAATCAATTTATGTTTGTCGTTGTTTTGCAACAGGGCGATCGGCACACGCTCGCGAAGGGTGATATGGATCGTGCCGGGAAGACGGCGCTCAACAATGGCATCTTCAACCCAGCCAATCTGGCTGAGATTGCTATGCAGATTTTGCAGATTAATGCCAAGGATCGGCGCACCAGTTTCCAAATTCAATGCCGCCAACAGGCGCGATTGCGGCGTATGGGCGCGCCCACGAACCTGAATATCGGTCAACACCAATCCGGCATTTGCGCTCATTGCCAAAAGATCGTTGGTCAGTTTTTCACGATCCAACATCGCCATGCCAATGGTGCTTGCTGTGGTAACAGCAAAAAGCGACAAAAAGCCAATTTTGATCTTGCGCCACAAGCTGGTCTGCGGCGGCTGGGTTTGCGGTTTGATCCATCCAATCAGTCGTCGCATTGTGCAATCTCCAATAGATGATTCACCAGCTCTTCACCTGACATGCCGACAAAGCGTGCCTGTTCAGGCACAAGCGATGTTGCGGTCATGCCGGGCTGGGTATTTACCTCAAGCATGAAGAGCTGGTCATTTTTGTCGTCCCAGCGATAATCGGCGCGGATGATCCCACGGCAACCAAGCTGGCGATAGGCATGTTCGGCCCAAAGACAGGCTTTTAGGCTTACCGGCTCGGGGATGTCGGCAGGCAGAATATGTTTTGATCCGCCAACGGCATATTTTGCGTCAAAATCGTAAAATTCGCGCTCGGAAGTGATTTCGGTCACGCAAAGTGCGGTGCCATCAAGAACTGAAACGGTTAATTCGCGTCCGGGAATATAAGGCTCGCAGATCAGTTGCGTATGCGCAGGCCATGTGTTGCGGGCAGGTGGGCGTGCTTTGTCATCGGGCACAATCACCACGCCAAAACTCGACCCATCATTGCGCGGTTTGATCACATGGGCGCCGGTGCTGTCTTCAGGATAGACATGGCTATCTTCGATCAAGGCCAATGTTGGTGGCACCATAATACCGGCACCGGCAAGCAGCGTTTTCGCCAACAGCTTGTCCATTGCAATGGCAGATGCGGTCAGGCCGCTATGGGTATAGGGGATATTCATTATATTTAGCAGACCTTGAATATTGCCATCCTCGCCAATCTGCCCATGAAGCGCATTAAAGGCGCGCGCGGGGTTTATCTCTTTCAGTTTGGCAGCAATGTCGCGGTCAACCTCAACCTCAATAGCATCCCAGCCAGCATTGCGTGCCGCTTGCCCGCAAAAGCTTGCCGAAACGCGGCTCACAGCGGCTTCAGATGTCCATCCGCCCATCAAAACGGCGACGCGGTCACGATTATCGGTCATTCGGTTGCCCCCTCGGTCTGATTGCGTCCAATCCGGCGAATCTCCCACCTTAGTGACGGCCCGCCACCGGCAAGGACGCGTCCGCGAACGGTCTCGCCAAGCGTTTCGATATCTTCAGCTGTGGCGGTGCCCGTATTAATCAGGAAATTGCAATGTTTCTCCGACACTTGCGCGCCGCCAATGCGAAGCCCGCGACAGCCTGCCTTTTCGATTTCCTGCCATGCTTTGCCGCCATCAGGATTGGCAAAAGTACTGCCGCCGGTGCGGACGCCGCGTGGTTGAGCCTCGCCGCGACTGGCAATGATGTCTTTCATCCGCGCCTTGATGACAGCCGGATCACCGTCATGCCCCTGTAATTCGGCAGAGGTGAAAATCCAATCGGCTGGCGCGTCGCTATGGCGATAGGCCATGCCCATTGCTGTTGGTGTGGCGGTGACAGGCTTGCCGTCACGGTCGAACCCATGCGCAAGGCGTGTCACATCTTTAAATTCGCTTCCATAGGCACCAGCATTCATTCGCAGGCCGCCACCAATCGTTCCCGGAATTCCAATCAAAAATTCCAGACCGCCAATGCCAGCCTTTTGCGCATAGCGGGCAACATCGGCATCAGTTGCGCCGGTTTGGGCAATGATGCGCGTGCCGTCATGGTGGATTGCGTTCAGATGGGTGCCAAGCTTGATCACAACACCAGCAACGCCCCCGTCACGAACCAGCAAATTCGATCCTGCGCCAACGGCAGTTAGGGGAATATCATGCGGGCAGCCAGCCAGAAAAGCCGCAAGATCATTTTCATCCAGCGGGCTGAATAGAATATCGGCAGGCCCGCCAACGCCAAACCAAGTATGGCGCGCCATTAGGTCATTTGGCGTATAACTGCCGCGCACATCTGGAAGCCGGTCAAGGATCGAGGTCATGCGCTCTCTCCTGCCAGTTTATCCAATTCATGCGGCAAAGTGGCGGCCCATGCGGTGATATCACCAGCGCCAAGACACATCACCACATCGCCCGATGAGGTTCGGGCGGCAATTTCGGCGGCCAGCTTGTCCGGCCCGTCAAGGCCGGTTGCGGCTTTATGGCCATGGTCGCGTAATCCGGCAACCAAGGCAGCCTTGTCGGCGCCCTCGATCGGGGCCTCGCCAGCGGCATAGATATCGGCCACCAAGACTTCGTCAGCATCATTGAAACAGCTACAGAAATCGGCGAATAGATCGGCAAGGCGGCTATAGCGGTGTGGTTGAACAACGGCGACCAGCTTGTGATTGCCGCAAAGCATTCTTCCCGCTTTCAATGCGGCTTTTATTTCAACCGGATGATGGCCGTAATCGTCAATGATGGTGACACCATTGCTGACGCCCTTGGTTTCAAATCTGCGACCAACCCCGCCAAATGCGGCCAATGCGCCAAGAATGCGAGATGCGTCGATATTCATTTCCAGCGCGACGCCAATGGCAGCAAGGCAATTTTGCACATTATGATCGCCAAGCATCGGAAACCGTACATTCTGCAGCGCGGCACTATCGCCCTGAATGCGGTCTGATAGCTGTACATCAAACAGCATGGCGCCCTGATCAACGCGAAGATTGATTGCCCGCACATCGGCATTGGCGCTCATGCCATAGGTGATAATCCGGCGATCTTTGATGCCTGACAATAATCGCTGAACCGATGGGTGATCGATACATAGGGTGGCAAAGCCGTAAAAGGGAATCGAGGCAACGAAATTTAAAAAGGCGGCTTCCAACGCTTCGAAACTGCCATGATGATCAAGATGTTCAGGATCTATATTGGTGACCACGGCAACGGTTGGTTTCAGCTTGGCAAATGATCCGTCGCTTTCATCGGCTTCGACCACCATCCAGCTGCCTTTGCCAAGACGCGCATTACTGCCCCATCCAGTGATGATGCCGCCATTGATAACGGTCGGGTCAATTTCGGCGCTGTTTAACAAGGTGGCAACAAGGCTGGTCGTTGTGGTTTTGCCATGCGTTCCGGCAACCGCGATAGACCAGCGAAGCCGCATCAATTCGCCAAGCATTTCGGCGCGATGCACGATTGGCAGGAATTTGGCGCGTGCGGCAACAACTTCTGGATTGTCAGGCTTGATTGCGGTTGAAATCACCACCAATGCCGCATTATCGATATTTTCCGCAGCTTGGCCGGTGATAACGGGAATGCCCTTGTCGCGTAGCCGTCTGACATTGGCATTGTCAGACATATCACTTCCCTGAACAGCATAGCCAAGCTCGAACAGAATCTCGGCGATCCCGCTCATGCCAATACCGCCGATACCGGTGAAATGCATGGTGCCGATGGATAGTGGCAATTCACTCATGCGACAGCTCCTAGATGTGGTGCGTTTCGTTTGGTGATCAGCCCCTCGGCAAGATCGGCGATGTCACTGGCGGCTTGCGGGCTTGCCAAGGCGGTGGCATTAGCGGCCATTTTGCCAAGCTCGGCGGGGGCTTCAAATAGCTGCATGATGCGTGTTGCCAGAAAGGCAGGGCTGACTGTGGCTTCGTCAAGGCAGTAACCGCCGCCAGCCTGTTCCATTTGTAGGGCATTGGCCTTTTGGTGGTCATCCATTGCGCTTGGCAAAGGCAGCATCAATGAGGCGCGGCCAGTTGCGGCAAGTTCGGCGATTGATGACGCCCCTGACCGGCTGATAACAAGATCACTTTTGGCCAATAGATTAGGCATATTGGTGAAAAATGGTTTGATCGATGCGCTGATGCCCAAGGCCCGATAGCGCGCTTTTAGATTATCAATCTGTTCGGGGCGGGCTTGCTGATAGATTTTGATATTTGCGCGTAATGGCGTGTCAATCATCGCAAGCGCATCCGGCACAAGTGTGCCAAGAATGGTTGCGCCCTGTGACCCGCCAAGAACGCTAAGAACAAGCTTGTCACCAGCACAGTTTGGCCGACCTTTGGCAAAAAATGCGGTGCGAACCGGCATGCCGGTAATATGGGTTTTAACGCCGTTTGGCAGATTTTTTGTTTGCGGCCAGCTAAGCGCGATTAGCCGCGCACGGGCGGCAAGGGCGTGATTGGCGCGTCCAAGATAGGCGTTTTGTTCATGTACCATTACCGGCACACCGAAAAGACGAGCGATCAAAAGCGGCGCAAATGATGGATAGCCCCCAAAGCCGATCATCACCATTGGCGGACGAAGCCCAATATGCCATAGGCAGGATAACGTTCCCATGCCAAGTTTGGTAAGCGCCATGATTCGGCGCAAAATGCCCGACTGGAACGGTGAGGCGGCGCTGATCACATGAAGGCGAACGGGCAGTTTTTCGATACTGGCCAAAAGCGCCGCGCCGCGCCTGTCGGTAAACAGACAGGTCTGGTAGCCTCTCGCATTCATGGCTTCGGCAACGGCAAGCGCCGGAAAAATATGGCCGCCTGTGCCACCTGCTGCAAGATAGATAATGCCCGCGCTCATGACCGGCCTCCATCGGCAAAGTGATCGACGGTGGTGCGTTTGCGGGTCAAGGCAAGGATCAGCCCCATGGTCAGGCTGCTTGCCAACAATGATGAACCGCCATAGCTGATAAATGGTAAGGTCATGCCCTTGGTCGGGATCAGATTGACCGATGATGCCATATGAATGCTGGCCTGAACGCCAAATTGCATGACCAGACTGGCCGTGGCGATCAGGCAGAACAGCCCTTCACCCGATAGGGCGCGGGCAAAACCGCGGATGATCACAAATCCATATAGCCCCAACAACGCCAGACAAGCGATGGCGCCATATTCCTCGGCAGCAACGGCAAAGATGAAATCGGAATGGGCATCCGGCAGATGCAGCTTGACCACACCATCACCCGGCCCAACGCCAAAATAGCCGCCTTCGGCAAAGCTTTCTTTAGCGCGTTCAACCTGCCATGAACCGCCTTCAAAGAATTTATCAACACGAAGCTGAACATGCGTCAGGTTCAAATAGGCAAGATAGAATCCAACCGGTGCTAGACCGGCGGCACCAATGACAAACAGCATCGGCATGCCCGCAAGGAACATCTGAAAGCCCCATGTCATCAAGATCAAAGCCGTCATGCCGATATCGGGCTGTGCCACAAGGATGCCAACAATGATCGCTGCCAGACCCGATGCATAGGCCCAGCCCGGGAAATCTTGCCCCTCGCGCCAAAGCGTCAGCAACCACGCCGATACAATGGCAAATAAAGGTTTGGCTAGTTCAGATGGCTGTAACGTCAGGCCCGCAACCGATATCCATCTTGTTGCGCCCTTGATTTCACTGCCGGCAACAATGGCGAGGATCATCAATCCGATCACCAGAATAAGCCCGACAAGCGACAGGGCGCGAATGGGGCGCGGCTCGAGCATCGAAACCGACAGCATGATCAGCAACGCCGGTGCCAAATAGATAAGCTGGCGCAAAATGAAATGCTGTGATGATAGATTGATCAGGCTGGCCACGGCAGGGCTGGCCGCCATTACCAATATCATGCCAAGAGTCATCAACAGCAAGGCACTCGCCAAAAGCCATTTATCAACAGTCCACCACCAGATGCCAACAAGCGAACGATCGGTACGATCAAGCATGATTGCCTCCTGATGTGGGGGCGCAAAGATTTTGGGCAAGGGCGGCAAAGGCATCGCCGCGGGCGCCAAAGCTGGTAAATTGATCAAATGACGCCGCGGCCGGTGCCAAAAGAATGGTGCCGCCGTCAGGTGCCGCGCTGGCATCATCAAATGCGGCGCGTGTTGCTTTTTCCAGATCACCGCAAATGGCGGCTGGGCATTGTCCATCGAGGCTTTCGGCAAATTCTGCTGCTGCCGCACCAATCAGATAGGCTTTTTTGACAGCGCTAAGATATTGCATTGCCGGTGCCAGCCCATCCTGTTTGGCAAGACCGCCAGCCACCCAATAAATATCATCAAAGGCTGACAATGCCTTGGCCGCGGCAACGCCGTTGGTGGCTTTTGAGTCATTTACGAACTGGATTTTACCACAGCGGGCAACGGTTTGCAGGCGATGCGGCAGGCTGGCATAGCTTTTGACACCGCGATTGATCACCTCGATATTAAGCCCCAGCGCCGCAAGCGCAAAGGCAGCTGCGGCGGCGTTTTCGGCATTATGCAAGCCGGCAAGTGATGCCGAATGACGCTGCGCGTCAGGGGCGTCATCAGGGTTGGCAATTATGGTTTTGATTCCGCGTTTACGGGTTGCGGCGGCTAGGGTTTTCACATGGTCATCACCATTCCCGATAATCGCAAGACAATCTGCCCCAAGCCGGTCAAGAACGACGGCCTTGGCGGCGATATAGCCGTTCATGCCGCCATGCCGGTCAAGGTGATCGGGGCTGATATTCAGCAGGATCGAAATATCGGGTGCCAGTGATGGGGTTGTTTCCAGCTGATACGAGGATAGCTCAAGCACAAGAACGCCATCTTTGCCCGGGTCATCAAGCGAGCAGGCTGGATCACCAAGATTGCCACCAATCGCATGAGCGCGTCCGGCAGTTGCAAGGCAATGGCCAATCAGCGCTGTTGTCGTTGATTTGCCGTTGGTGCCAGTCACCACGACAAGCTGGGCTTGCGGTTTTGCCCGTAAGGCGAGTTCAACTTCGCTGATCACTTCAATTTCAAGGCTATTGGCATGGGCAGCCGCAGGATGCGGTGTTGGATGAAGATGCGGGATGCCCGGGCTGATCACCATCGCCGCCATGTTCTGCCAGGGCCAGTCGCGCCAATCGGTCATTTGAATTGCGGGAAGATCTTGCTGGTTTTTGCCATCATCAAAGGCAACGACATGCGCACCGGCTGCCTGCAATGCGGCAACTGCGGCAACGCCAGATCCGCCAAGGCCTAAGACCCCGACTGTCTGTCCGTTCATGTCATCTGGAACCAGCATTCAGATCATTCCCCTAACGCAGCTTTAGCGATGACAGGCCAGCCACAGCCAGCACCACCGCAATAATCCAGAAACGAATGACGATTGTTGGTTCGGCCCACCCTTTTTTCTCAAAATGATGATGCAGCGGCGCCATCAGGAAAATCCGCTTGCCAGTCAATTTGAAAGACGCCACCTGCAAGATAACCGACAGGGTTTCAACAACGAACAGACCGCCAGTAATGGCCAGCACCAGCTCGTGACGTGTTGCCACTGCGATCGCCCCCAAAGTGCCGCCAAGAGCAAGCGATCCGGTATCGCCCATAAATACGCGCGCAGGCGGGGCGTTAAACCATAAAAAGCCAAGACCGGCGCCAATCAACGCGCCGCACATCACTGCCAGATCACCTGTGCCGGGAACAAAATTGATTTGAAGATAGGTGGCAAAATTATAATTTCCGGCAAGATAGGCGATCAACGCAAAACACCCCGCGACGATCATCACTGGAACAATGGCAAGCCCGTCCAGACCATCGGTTAGATTCACCGCATTTGACGCGCCGACGATAACCATCATCGCAAAAGGTACATAAAATATCCCCATCGCCAGCAGCGTGTCTTTGAAAAATGGTACGGCAACACCATAGCGAAGCTGTTCTGGTGATAATTCGATGAAAATCAATGTGGCGAAAAAGGCGATGACAAGCTGCAACAGCATTTTCATGCGTGCCGACATGCCATTATGCGATCGTTTGCGCAATTTCATCCAATCATCAAGGCTGCCAATGGCGCCAAAGCTGAGCGAGATCAAAAGAACTGGCCATAAATAGGGGTTGGATAGCGGCATCCATAAAAGCGTTGAAACGGCAAAGGCAATCAGGATCAGCAGCCCACCCATTGTTGGCGTGCCAATTTTGGTAAGAAGATGTGATTGTGGCCCGTCATCACGGATCGGCTGGCCTTCGGCCTGATGCGTTTTGAGCCAGCGGATAAAGGCAGGCCCGCAGATCAGGGCAATCAACAGGGCAGTGATCGTCGCCCCACCTGTTCGAAAGGTGATATAGCGGAACAGGTTAAAGGGCTGAAACTGATCGGATAAAGGAACAAGCAGGTCAGGCAGCATGGCTGTTCCCCCCATTTTGTGATGATGCCCCAGTGGATGATTCAGCATCAAAATTGGCAAGAATGGCATCGCGAACACGCCATGATCCCGACCCAAGTGACCCTTTGACAAAGATGATGTCACCATCTTCAACGGCATCTTCAAGATTTTGCACCGCAGCTGCCGTATCTGGCGCGGCGATGGCGGCAATGGCATCATCCAATCCATCAAGCGCATCATGCATGGCCGATCCCAAGGCAATGACAAGCCGCGGCGATAAGCCATTGATTTTTGACATCAGCGCGGCATGTTCGGTTGCAGTGGCATCGCCCAATTCGCGCATTTCGCTTAGAATCATGATTGTTGGCGGAGTTGCTGTCATGCTGGCAAAGGCGGCGGCCATTGATGCTGGGCTGGCATTATAGCTGTCATCAATCAGCGTGATCTTGCAATCGTGATAGCGGCCAGATAAACGCCCGCCGCGCCCTTTTGGTATCGGACAGCTGGCAAGCCTTGCCGCAGCTTCATCGACCGGCAAGCCAAGCGCGTCGATGCAGGCCAGAACGCCAAGCGCATTTTGCGCCCAATGGGTGCCATGCATCTGCATTTCAAAGCGCAATTCATGCCCCGCGATTTCGGCATGAACAGTCATGCCATCTTCATGCTGGCGTGCCTCAAGAAGACAGAATTCGGCGTCATCCTTGCGGCCAAAACTGATAATGCGTCCCGCGCCTGCCTTGGTTGCCGTGCTGGCAAGCTGGTCATAGAACGGATCATCAATGTTCAAGATTGCTGTCCCACCAGCATTTAGCCCTTCGAAAATTTCGGCTTTGGCTTTGGCGATATCATCGAGGCTGTCAAAAAAGCCACCATGCGAGCTGGCAATGCGCGTAATTAAGGCAATGTCGGGACGCGCCAGTGCGGTCAAAGCGGCAATTTCGCCAGCCGCATTCATGCCCATTTCCTGAACGGCAAAATCACAATCTGCGGCAAGTGTGGCAAGGGTGATTGGCACGCCGATATGATTGTTAAAGCTGCGCTGGCTGGCATGGGTTTTGCCAAATGCGGTCAGGGCATGCGCCAACATATCTTTGCTGCCGGTTTTACCAACCGAACCGGTGATGCCAACCATTTTTCCGGCAAAACGGCTTCGGCTGGTACGCCCAAGACGCGCAAGCGCACCAAGTGGATCATCGACAATGATCTGTGCAATAGCCGCGTCACTATTTGGACGGCGAACAAGACATGCCGCCGCGCCAGCCTCGGCGGCCTTGGTAATGAAATCATGCCCATCTTGCATGTCACCAACAAGCGCGACAAACAAATCACCTGATTTGCAATTGCGGCTATCAATTTCAATGCCTGAAATGGGGCCACAACCAAAGGCAGGGTCAAATAATGCGCCGCCGCATCCGGCAAGCAAATCGTCACATGTCCAAAGCGGCGCCGTCATTGCAAGGCCTCCCGCATGGTGCGAATTTTGTTATTGGCAACCGATGCATCGTCAAATGGCAGGGTTTCATTGCCAATTAATTGGCCGGTCTCATGCCCCTTGCCCGCAATCAGCAACACATCACCGGCGACAAGGCTGGCAAGCGCGGTGGTGATGGCTTTGTCGCGTGGCACAATTTCGGTGGCCTTGGCACAGGATTCTAAAATGGCACTGCGAATGCTGGCAGGATCTTCGCTTCGTGGATTGTCATCGGTGATGATGACATCATCGGCAATTTTACAGGCAACCTTGCCCATCATCGCGCGCTTGCCCGGATCACGGTCGCCGCCACAGCCAAACAGAACAACAAGCTTGCCACTGGCCTCGGGGCGCAAAGCGGCAAGCGCTGCGGCAAGCGCATCGGGGGTATGGGCATAATCGACAACGACACGCGCACCGGTTGGATGACCATGAACCGTTTGCATGCGGCCCGGTGCCGCTTTTAGGTATGGCAAAGCGCCAAGCGCGTCATGAAGCGGCAAGCCTCCAAGATGCGCCATGACGGCGGCGGTCAGGGCGTTAATGGCCTGAAATGTGCCGGAAAGCGCCAGCGGGATATCCCATGTCTGACCTTGATAAGTCACCTTCATATCAAGACCGTCACCCGATGGGGTGATGGATAGGATGCGGAAATCAGCATCTTCAGCATAGCCAAATGTTTTGATGACAATGGCACGGTCTTGCAAACTGTCGATGATTGCCGCGCTATATTGGTCATCAAGATTGATGATGGCAGCACCGCCTTCGCTGAGAAGATCGGTAAATAGCCGATGTTTGGCGGCAAAATAGCGATCCATATCACGATGATGGTCAAGATGATCACGGCTAAGATTGGTAAAGGCGGCAATATGGATATTCAGCCCGTCCAAACGATGCTGTTCAAGACCATGACTGCTTGCCTCAAGCGCAAGATGTGTGACACCGGCTTTGGTCAGGGGCGCCAATGTCGCATGAAGGCTGATGCTGTCCGGCGTGGTCAGGGGCGGCAGGCTTAACAGCGCTCCTTCAGATTTGATCATATCGGTGCCGGTGATGCCAAGCGTGCCAACCGCAATGGCCTGCCAAGTGGCGCGCTGCCATAGCTGGCGCAAAAATTCGGTGGTAGATGTTTTGCCATTCGTGCCAGTAACAGCGGCAACCATACCGGGTTGTGACGACCAGTGAATTGCGGCCATTTTGGCCATAACACGGCGTGGGTTTTCGCATTGCAGGATCGGAATCGCGGCCTGTTTTGCCAGCTTGGCAATATCTTTTGCCAGTGGCAATGCGCCAGTCACAATCGCCACGGCACCAGCCTTGATTGCATCACCGATAAAGTCACGACCATCGCGGTGGGTGCCAGCAAGCGCAAAAAACAGATCGCCAGCGGCAACCCGTTTTGAATCAACCGCAAGGCCGGTCACCATAATAGCGCCAGCTTGATCGGGAATTTCGATCAGATCATGACATAGATCAGTAAGATGCAAGTGTTGCCTCCTCATTACCAATCGTGAAGTCAAGCAGCAGTTTTTGGCGAATTAGCGGCGATTGTTCGTCAACAGGAAGAACGCCAAGCATTGGCGCAATCTGTTCGACAATCCGGCGAATGGCCGGTGCGGCAACCCAGCCAGCGGTTGCATAACCGTGTGAATGCTTCTGTCCTTTGGGTTCGTCAACAAGAATGACAATTACATAACGCGGGTCATGAACGGGGAAGGTGGCAACAAATGTGGCAAGATTGGCCTTTTTGTTGTAGCCGCCGACCTGAATTTTTTCGGCTGTACCGGTTTTGCCGCCAACCATATATCCGCGGGCTTCGGCAAAATTGCCAGTGCCGTCTTCATGCGAGACAACCAGCCGCATCATTGACCGCACGGCACGCGCCGTCTTTTCGGAAAAGACGCGCAGGCGCAAGGGGTTGTCACCGGTTTGGCGTTTTAGCAGCGTTGGCTGAATCCAGTGACCATTGCCCGATGCGGCGGCAACCGCGCTGGCAAGATGGGCTGGTGAAATCGAAATGCCATGCCCGTAAGAAACGGTAACTGTCGTTGTGCGATGCCAGCTTTTTGGCGAGAGGGGGCGTGATATTTCGGGAATTTCAAGCTCTAGCCGATCAAGTAGCCCAAGCTTGTCGATAAAGGCTCGCTGGGTTTCCGCGCCAATCGCCTCGGCCATTCTTGCCGATCCGATATTTGACGAATAGATCAGAATTTCAGGCACATTCAATGGTTTGTTATGCGGGTGGTAATCGGTAATGGTAAAGCGTGAAACCCGCATTGGTTTCGATACTTCAAAACGCTGATTCGTTGTTGCAGCGCCAGATTCAAGGGCGATAGCGGTATTCAACACCTTGAAGGTGGACCCCATTTCATACAGGCCCTTGGTGGCGCGATTGAAACGCATGTCATCATTGGCAAGCGCGAATTGATTCGGATTGAAATCGGGAAGTGACGCGACCGCCAGCATTTCACCGCTTTTGATATCAAGCAAAATGCCAGCACCGCCAATGGCCTCAAACGAGTCAATCTGCTGTTGAATTTCACGCCGGATCACCGCCTGCAAGCCAAGATCAATCGATAAGGTAACGTCTTCGCCTGCCGCCAGCTTGGCATTCATTGATTTTTCGATTCCGGCAATGCCGATATTATCAGTATCGACATGGCCAAGAATATGCGCGGCAGCATATTCGCGTGGATAAACGCGAACCGCGCCCTTAGCAAAATAAACACCCGGAATCCCCAGTTGCAGAATTTGCGCATGACGCTTGGGCGGCAATTGCCGGTCAAGCTCGACATAGCGGGTTTTCTTGGTCAGTAATTTGGTCAGGCTGGCGTGGTCATGCTGGGTCAATAAGGGCGCCAATTTGGCAGCCGCATCGCGCGCATCCATAATCTCGCTAGGGTCGGCGTGAAGAACGGTAATTGGCAAATTGCCAGCCAGTAAACGGCCCTTGCGGTCAAGAATGCGGCCACGTTCGGTGGTGATGGCGGCGGCGCTTTTTGCAAGGCGGGTGCTGGCGCTGGCATCGGCAAGGCCGACGATCCGCACGCCAATGGTGATGAAGATGCCAAAGGCAACAAGACAGCCGATCATCAAACGCCCTTCGGCGATGCGGCGCGAACGGGCCGGATCGGGGCGTGGTGGCAAAATCAATCGCCGTAATTTCTGCAGCGGCGAATTCATTCGGCCTGGTCTTTCTTTTTAGGCTGAATTGCTGGGTTAAAAACGATTTTCTTTAGATCGGCTTGGCCAAACTCAATGCGCATTGGAATGGCATCAAGCGGCAAAATTCGGTCTTGTCCGATCGGCTTCATCTGCAACAAATCACCAGACAGGGTCATCACCCGCTCGGGGCGAGACAGATAGGCCCATTCGGCCTCGAGAACGGCGATATCGCGTTTGGTGTCGGCAATGCGAAGCTCAAGCCGATGCAGCCGATCCTGACGTTCGTCAATGCCGGTTTTGACCTGATATAAGGTGGTTCCCAATCCAACCAATATGAGAGCGCTTAGCAGAATTAGCCGCATTGCTTTGACTCCTTTTGGGATCTGGCGGTTTCGTTTGCGGTCGAATAGGGTGCCGCTGCCATGCCAAGAGGCGGCGCGTCGGTGCGGCGGGCAATGCGTAATTTGGCCGAACGTGCGCGGCTGTTTTGATTGCGCTCATCTTCAATTGGCAGAATGGCCTTGCGGCTCAGAATTTCAAAGCTGGGCGCAGGACCTTCAATCACCGGCCGGTGCCGTGATGGTTTTGATGCGTGCTGGCCGCGGGTTGCCAGAAAGCGTTTGACGATGCGGTCTTCAAGCGAATGAAAGGAAACGACCGCCAGAATACCGCCCGGACGCAGCAGACGTTCAACCGCCTCAAGGCCAGCGGTCAATTCGTCAAGTTCGCGATTGACGAAAATGCGCAAGGCCTGAAAGCTGCGCGTTGCCGGATCAATCTGGCCGGGTCTTTTGGCTGGCATGACGCTATGGATGATGGCGGCCAATTGTCCGGTGCTGGTGATTTCAGTTTCGTCGCGGATGCGGCAAATGGCCTTGGCGATACGGCGCGATGCTTTTTCTTCGCCATATTCCCAAAAGATACGCGCCAGATCGGCTTCGTCGGTTTGCATGACGATATCGGCAGCGCTTTGTCCTGAT
The DNA here is from genome assembly GCA_002378605.1 of Alphaproteobacteria bacterium UBA3439. GTDB lineage: Bacteria > Pseudomonadota > Alphaproteobacteria > Puniceispirillales > Puniceispirillaceae > UBA3439. The sequence continues at coordinate 17,793 of DFSK01000124.1, read as the reverse complement.
TTTGACATGCGCATGTCAAGCGGGCCATCGGCGCGGAATGAAAAGCCGCGCTCGGGCTGGTCAAGCTGGGTTGAGCAAACGCCAAGATCAAATGCAGCGCCATCCAGCCCATCAAAGCCGGTCAATTGTACCTGCAGCAGCGCGGTCATATCGGAAAAACAACCTTCGGCAAGATGAAACCGGCCATCATATTCGGCAAGCATTGGCCCGCCACGGGCAATGGCGTCTGGATCACGGTCAATGGCAAGAAGGGTGCAGCTGGCGGCATCAAGAATGGCGCGGCTATAGCCGCCATTGCCAAAGGTTGCATCAAGATAGCAACCGCCATTTTGCGGGCCAAGCGCATCCACCACCTCGTTTAACAGAACAGATTGGTGAAGCGTCTGTCCAGACATCAGCTGCCCCCGTTTTCAGAGGAGGTCGGGCTGGCTCGGCCGAGGCGAAGGCTTGGCAATCCATTGATTTTGGCGCGTTCGCGGGCTTCGGCTTCGCGGCCGCGATAACGATCAGGAAGCCAAATTTGAAAAGACCGGCCAATACCGGCATAAAGCGCGGCATCATTCAGTTCGGCAAAGGCCATGAAATCAGCGTTCAGCATGATCCGACCTTCGGAATCAAGTTTCATTTCCTGCGCGCTTGACAGCATGGTTTGTAGCGTTGCGACTTCGGCTGACAGGCTGTCCATTGAATCAATTGCGTCAACGATCTGGCCAATGCGCTCAGGCCCACAGCCCTCAAGGCATGGTTCGGTAAGTGACTTGAACAGATAAAGCGGGTCACGACGGCGCTCAAGCACAGACCGAAAAGGAGCCGGCACGGACAGGCGCCCCTTCTTATCTATGCGATGCTCAAATGTGGATAGAAATAAATCCACGATACCCAAAGCTCCTATTCATCCCCGTGCCGACCAATCCGGGATCAAGGTTGCCAAAACCGCCCGGCCCAGCTTTTCTTTTGATTTCAGCGGGTTTGGCTAGGGAGATAAGCCAAAATCCGCAAGGAAACCCGAAACTGGGATATTATGGGATATCATGGGAATTGATGGACGTCAATGGGTTTTGCCCTGTTCTTTATGGGAAAAGCCAATCATTTCAGTGAGTTAATATTAAAAATAAACAATATTCACCAACCCACTGAATCATAACAATATATATCAATTTGATATTATTATGTTCTGTTTTTGTTCTGTTTTTTGGTGTAGGGTGACATATTAAATGTGTAGGGTGACATATTAAATGAGAGTCCGGCATTTGGCGGGATTTACCGGCACATAATGGCATAAAATGACCGCCAGCATGGCTTTGCGCCATTTGCGTCGCTGCGTGTCGAAGCGGCATTGAATGTTGCGAAAAACTGGATACTAAGGCCATTTTTGACAAATAGAATGCGAATTTTTAACCGCATCAAACTGGCGTTTAAAAACCGTTTAAACCTAGTTTAATCGCGGGTTAAAGACCGTTTAAACCTAACCAAAGACCGTTGTTTTGGGCTTTTCAAACTGGATACCAAGTGGGTACAAAATCAAACAAGGTCAAATTCAGTACCCACTTTTCCCGAAAACTGGCAGAAACGCTTGTGTTTGTATTGATGTTTCAGCGTTACTGACCGTTCGAATGACGTGATTTGGTATCCAGTTTGACTGCAAGATCAAGATGCTAATTTTACGATCATTGGATCCCACCAGAAAAGCATCGCGATCCAGATTAGCCAAAGCGTTAGCGCCAGCAAGACAGGTCTGATGATAAATGCCTTGGCCGCTTCGCGCGTCGTCGCGCCTAATTGCACCGCCGCCGTGAATTCAGTCATCACCAAAACGGCGGCAAATATTGTGATCACAAAGGCGAACAGTGCGATCAGATACATTATTATGAGTTCAAGCATGTTTTTCCTCGTTTCAGCCGCGCAGCATGTCGGCAATTTCAACTGCGCGGCGGCCTGTTTGACTTGCCCATCGACTATTTAAGGCTTCGTCAGCTGCACGATCCCAGTCACCGGCCTTGATGGCCGCAATCATTTTGACAAAACCATCAAGCCGCGGTTTACCCATATTGAACGCCATCGAGATTAAAGCATGTTGGCGCATGGCGCTGGCTTGGCGAAAGACCGCATCACCGAACAAATCAATGCAGATGCTTTTGGCAATTTTGATGTCATTGGCCAGCAGATAGTCGATTTCATCGTCAGATAGCCCGCGGTCGGTCAGGTTCCGGCCGACGCCAATGGTCAATTTGCCGACTGTATCAGTGTAAATATGTGACCTGCGACCTTCATGGTCTTCGATCAGCCGGATCAATGTAGGATCGTTTTCCATGGCTGAAACGATATCAAGATGGATTTGGGGTGGGTGAAGAAAGTTTGCCGCACGCGATTTGTTAATCAGTCGTCGCAGTCTCTGGCTGCGGCGACCTGTATGAACGGTGTCGATATCGGGCGAGTTAATGCCTCAACGCTACTGGTGCTTCAGCGAAACCATATCAAAACACAATTAACGATTTTTTAATGATGAGAGCCCTAATATTTCTTGAAAAGCGATAGATATAGGAGGGTTAGATGAAAGTGTTTATCAGTTGGAGTGGTGAGCGCAGTAAGCAAATGGCAGCTGCACTCAAGGAATGGCTACCAACGGCTATACAATATCTTGAACCATGGATGTCGGACACCGATATCCATGCTGGTGACCGCTGGGCAGACAAGATGGCTACCGAATTAAAAGAAAGCAATGTTGGAATTGTCTGTGTCACTGGTGAAAACCTTACATCTGAATGGCTGCATTTTGAGGCTGGTGCATTATCTAAACTAATGCAAAATACTAGAGTTATCACGGTTTTGCTTGATTTGGACGTACAGGCAGTTAGTGGCCCGCTGACGCTTTTTCAGATGAAAAAGCTGGACAAAGGCGGAGTTCTAGACATTGCAATTTCGCTAAATAAGTTTGCCGAGCATAAGTTGGATGAGGCAACTCTGAATAATGCAGTAAATGGGATGTGGACATCTCTTGAACAAAAAATTAAGGCTATCCCTGCTGCTGATAAAACAACAAAACAAGTGCGCAGTCAGGGAGAAGTGCTAGAGGATTTGGTGATGGATGTTCGTAGTCTTCGGAATCAGATTGAGGAGTTGAACGATGAGCCAGATGAGCTCAGGCATCCAAGAGATCCTATGATGCGCGCCTTTCGGCATCCCATGTTAATGCGTGATCTGGTTGGAATTGGCAATGATAACAGTCCTAATAATGCCCTATTAGCACTGTTGATGCTTGCCGGATTTGCGAGGAAAGAAATGCCTTGGTTGTCCGAACTGTTGATAGAGTTCTACCGAGAATTCAAGGTTGCTCAAGACAGTGGGGAGCGCATCGAACTTGTCATGCGTCTAAAGACTCTTTTGCGCGATCTACAAGAGCACCCGCTATTTCGGAGGATCTCACTCTATTCCAAGATGACATTTGTCACGATGAATGAATCCCTTTGGATGCTGGATGAAATATTCGATAGACTTTTAAATCCCGAAATCACAACTCGTGAAGGCGGAGTAGTTACGAGTGAAGAAAGCCCTGATGAAGAGATTTAATGTTCAAACTTATATTTTTTGATTAATATTTTACTCGTTGTCACGCTTCTAAACTGCAAAGCTGCTTGCGATAAATTGGGGCTGATGATCGGGTGCCATGACCCGCGCTAGGCGGCCGGTTAGCCAAAGCTGGATCATCGCTATTGCTTCAGAGATTACTGGTTTGCGGGTGAGGAAAGTTTGCTACATCCATTTTGGATTGATTTGCGCCATCCGGGCGCGTTAACGTAAACTGCAAAAGAGCAGTCGGGATTCCACACTTTGCGAACAGCTGAACATGTTATGCCGGTTAGGTCGTATTGGTTCCATAAGAACGGCCGATCACGCCAGAGTACAACATCAAGCCAATCTTCGATCATATTGTTCGTGCCAGCGAATGCTGATCACTTGATTTGGCCATGCTTGGTCAATGGCTATAAAAGCTTCGCGCGTCGGTTCCGGACATGCTGGTTCGTCAGCCCGCAGCGGCGTTGAAATGCTGATGATCAATATCATCAAGATGCAACGAATGGCAGCGAAGTGATCATTGAATTTTATGCGGTTCATCCCTTCACGATAACAGTCGATCATAAAAAAAAGGTTAATCAAAACGAAAAATGATTATACTTTTGGGTTATACTATTTGTTAATCAAAACAGATTGTTAATTGAGGGATATATGAGCCAAACGCCATATTTGAAGTTGGTAGCATATAATGGCCAACTGATTAATCAAAGATACGTCAATGTGTCTAACCACCGTAGTAAAATCACATCAAGTAGATATGAAAACCGTACTCAAATAGGAATTTGGTGCCAGAGTAACCTTTGGAGTCCAGCACGTCGGCGCCAAGCAATGCGCATCGTTCGCAAGTTTCGTTTTTAGGGTCTTAGATGCTTTGCTGTTCGCTAGATTGATCAGCGTCGGCCGCTGCGGATAATGACGCATGGGGAAAACTGTCAGATGGTCTGTAAGCCGGGTTCTGTACCGCTGTTGCCAGCATTGGCGACTATTCATCTAGAACGGCTGTTACCAGCCGCTTCAAGCAACCTACCCGGACATGATGCAGGACCGCACCTGAACGAACAAGCCGTTCCTATGTCCCTATATGGTTTTGCTCCGGATGGGGTTTACCATGCCCGTTCTGTTACCAGACCGGCGGTGCGCTCTTACCGCACCATTTCACCCTTACCATGGCACGCCATGGCGGTATCTTTTCTGTGGCACTTTCCCTAGGGTTGCCCCCGCCGGGCGTTACCCGGCATCCTGATCCTGTGGAGCCCGGACTTTCCTCTCCCCCATATCGTGCGATTTGGGGCAGCAGTCACCCGACCATCTGACAGGGCCGGACTATAGGGCGTGCGGGGCCTTGGCGTCAATATAAGACGCCAGATGTCGCCTGCTAGATTGGCCAAACCATTTGGCCTTTGTCGACATTGTTAATGATGCTTGTCTTAAAATGGTAAATTGATGGGTTGAATCGGTGGGGCGAACATGCGACCAGCTTTGCGCGCAAGACGAATCATCGGCGTGGATGAATTATTGTTTCTACTGTTGTGGAGCAGTGGCTATATCGGATCTAAGATCGGTTTGCCGCTATCGGGTACCTTTACGTTGCTGTTTTACCGTTTTGTGATTGCGGTTTTGCTTGTCGGTGCCTATGTCACGATGCGATCAGAATGGCACTGGCCTGACCGACGCAGTTTGCTGATTGGATTTTTGGGGCATTTTCTCTGGCTTGTGGCTGTTCTCAAGGCTCTTGAGTTTGGCATCAGCGCAGGGTCAGCGGCCTTGATCGCGGCGATGCAGCCGGTCTTGACCGCCCTGATTGCGCCTTCTTTGTTGGCTGAGCGCAATCATCTCTATCAGTGGCTTGGTATTATGGTTGGGTTTGTTGGTGTGGCTGTTTTCGTTTGGGGTGATGCCAAATTTTCCGGCACGCCGCTTATCATTTATCTGTTGCCGTCAATCGCCACGATCAGCCTGACAGCAATCACCATTATTGAACGGCGTGGCGCAGCCTGCATGACGCCGATGCTGCCGATTATGACATCATTATTCTGGCAGCTTTTGATCACGCTGATCTGTCTTGCGCCGTTCGCCTACTGGGTCGAGGGGTTTGCGGCTGACTGGACTCTGCCATTTGCCTTTTCAATTGTCTGGCTTGGGATCGTGGTGTCGATTTTGTCATTTTTCCTGATGCTGCATCTGATCCGAACACGCAATGCGGCGCGGGTGTCATCTTTGCAGTATTTTGTGCCGCCGGTTACGATGCTGATTGCATGGCCAGTCTTTGGCGAGGCGCTTAACTTTTTCGGGTTTCTGGGATTGTTCATCACCGCAGGCGGCTTTTTATTGATTCATCGTGGCGAGCAAGCGTCCGCCCGTCAAAGCGGCTAGAGCCAATCGTCTTTTACGGGGTATCTAATAGGCGGTTTGAGCCAGAGCCATCATTTTTTACCAGAGCCATCATTTTTCAAAAAGCAGCTGCCCGCGCAGGCTGGCTAGTCACTATTGTCGCCCTGTTCCAGAGCTTCGGCCTTTTCAGCCGCTTCCAGCCATTCCATTTCCTTATGATCCTTGCTGTCTTTTTGTGTGGCAAGCGTTTCAACAAGCCGGTTAAATAGATCAGGGTTATCTTGAAATAGGTCAGGCACGGCCAGTTTGGTTTCAATTGTGGCGATTTCGGCGTCAAGCGCGGCAATTTCATCGGGCAAAGTGTCAAGCCGGTGCTTGTCACGAAAACTCAGGCGGGCAGGCCGGTTGGTTTTGGGCTTTTCGGATGCTGATTTCTTTGGTTTTTTGCTGTCTGATTTCTCTGTTTGGCGGGCTTCAGCGGCTTTTTTGCGCGCCAGATAATCGGAATAGCCGCCAGCATGGGCAACAATCTTTGCATCGCCTTCAAAGGCCAGAATGCCGGTGACGGTGCGGTCAAGAAAATCGCGGTCATGGCTGACGATCAAAACCGTGCCGTCATAATCGGCAATCACTTCTTGAAGCAATTCCAGCGTTTCAATATCCAGATCATTGGTCGGCTCATCAAGAACCAGAAAATTATGGGTCTGGGCAAATAGCTTGGCAAGCAACAGCCGGTTTTGCTCGCCGCCCGACAGGGTGGAAACACGCTGGGTCATTTTCACATCATCAAACATGAAATCACGAAGATAGCTGGTGACATGTTTGCTTTGTCCGGCAACTTCGATCATATCGCTGCCGCCTTCGCTAAGGATCGTCCATGGCGATTGATCACGGTCAAGCGCTTCGCGGCGTTGGTCAAAATAGGCAGGTATCAGGCCAAACCCCTGGCGCACGCGCCCGCTATCGGGTTTGGTGATTTCGAGTAGCAACCGCACCAGCGTTGATTTGCCAACGCCGTTTGGCCCGACAATGCCAATCCGGTCGGTTCGCCGCACCAGCAAATTGAAATGTTGCAGCAATTGTCGGCGCTGTTCGGATGCGGTGCTGGCACCATCTTTGTTGGCGTTATGCTGGGTGATTGGCACGCTGGCGCAAAGGTCAATCGCTTCTAGAACCAATTGCCCGCCGCCATCAGCTGGGCCAGTTTCCATCCGCATGGCGCGTTGGGTAAGGCCGCCAGCTCTGGCGCGTTCTGCGCGCATGCCGGCAAGTTCGCGAAGCCGCCCTTGATTGCGTTTGCGTCTTGCCGAAATACCTTCGCGTGACCATTTGGTTTCGCTGGCGATGCGGCGATCCATCTTGTGAAGCACCACCGCCTCATCAGCAAGAATGTTATCTGACCATGCCTCAAATTCGTCAAAATGCCCATCACGGCGGCGCAGCTTGCTATCATGGAGCCAGATGATTCCGGTGCCAAGATTGCGCAAAAAGGCGCGGTCGTGACTAACCACCAAAAGCGCCCCGCGATGCTGGCGAAGCATTTCTTCCATCCATTCAATGGTTGGCAAATCCATATGGTTGGTCGGCTCGTCAAGCAGCAGGATATCGGGCTGGGTATAAAGCGCGCGTGCCAGCGATACGCGCCGCGTCTCGCCGCCTGACAAACCGTCGCTCATCCGCATCGGATCGAGCCCCATCCGCATTAACATGGCGTCGGCTTTATGGCCGATTTTGGCATCTTCCATTCCGGCGGTCACAAGCGCGCGAAGGCTCATGCCTGGCGGAATTTGCGGGGCTTGCGGCAAATAGGCAATTTCGGCGCCAGGTGACATCCATAGCGTGCCTTCATCCATCTCGCCCTGACCGGCAAGAAGTTTCATCAAGGTTGATTTTCCGGCGCCATTCGGGCCAACAAGCGCCAGCCTGTCACCAGCATGAAGCGATAGATCGGCGCCGCGAAGCAGCCATCGGTCGCCAAGATTAACGCCAGCATCGGCAATCGTCAAAAGAGGGGGTGCCATAATAATTATCCTGACCGGTTACAGGCCGCGCTGGCGGGCAATAGCATCATAGGCCGCATTGATCTTGGCCAGCCGGTCATTCGCGGCGGCGACAAATTCTTCAGGCATGCCGTCGGCGGTCAATGTATCGGGGTGATGTGTTCGCGCCAGATGTTTCCAATGTTTGCGAAGCGCCTGATCATCAATGTCACTGCTGACTCCCAAAATTTCATAGGGCGAGGGGCCGTTTGACTGATGCAGCGCAAGAAGCCGGTCAAAATCGGCCTCATCAAAGCCGAAAATCCCGGCAACTGTTGCCAGATAGGATAATTCCGGGCCGGTAATGTCACCATCTGACTGGGCGATGTGAAACAATAGATCAAGCAATTGTTCCAGCACGGGCGCGCGCGGCACAAACAGCCGTGCCACCTGTTTGGCGTAATCTTCAAACCCGTCTGGCGTCTGGCGAGCCAAATCCCAAAAGCGGCCAACCTGTTTAACCTCGGATGGGGGGATATGGACACGCGCACGGAAGGCGGCAATTTCATCACGCGTTACAATGCCATCAGCCTTGGCCATTTTTGCCGAAAGCGCGATAACCGCAACGGTGAAGGCAACACGCCTTGTGGCTTGTGGGTCAGGGCGCGATGGCACGAATTTGGCCTCGACCGCATGACCAGCCGCCGCGCCAAGCAATCCGCCAATTGGCCCGCCAAGTGCAAACCCCGCAGTGCCGCCAATAATAATGCCCCAAATGCTCATGGCCTTATCTAGCTGGCAACGGGAGTGAAAGGCAAGATTTATCACGCGGTTCTGTGGGGAAAACCCAACAAGGCAAATTCGCAAAAATGGGGCTGGCAATTCGCTTCGGCTGGATTTATGGTGCGCCCATGGATGAAACAAAAAACACCCAAGCGACCCCAGATACCGGCGATGATACCGGTGTGATCACAATGGATCTAACCGGCCTGAAATGTCCGTTGCCGGTGCTAAAGGCGCGTCGTCAAATCGGCCAGATGCCCGCTGGTGGTATTTTGGTGGTGATTGCCGATGATCCGGCAGCGCCATTGGATTTTGATCATTTTTGCCAAACAGGCGGCCATGACCTGCTGGAAACTGTGGCAAAAGACGGTGTTTTTACAATGCGTATCGCCAAAGCGCTTGCCTAGCAGCCGATCAGGCTAGCGCGGCATCAGCGCGGCAAGCATGGTTTGATGAAACCGCGCCGCATTGGTTCCGGTTTCTGGCCCCTGATAAAGCTCAAGTTCATGGCAAAGCTGAAAAAACCCGGGCGCGGGAAGCCCGTCTCGATTGCGCGATATGACCAAAGCCGCGCGAAGTGGCTGGCCATCGGCATGGTCTTGGCGCATGGTCGATTCAAGCCATAGGGTCAATTTATGAATGCGTTGCGGTGCCGGAATATCAGCCGCATCGGCCATTTCGGCATAGGTCACGATCCGGCCCGCGCGTCTGGCTGACGCAAGCGCCATTTCAGCACGATTTTGCCAGAATTGATCCTCATTTGTCGATGGTGACATCAGCGCATCCCCTATTCGCAAGCCAGCCCTCAAGCGGCCAAACCCCTGATCAAGCAAAACCAGCATATCAGGGCCGATATTTTCCGGTTTTTTCGGTGTTTTGGCTATTGAAGCCAGACCGGTTTGTGCCTAACATCCGCCCATGGTTTATCTGAAATCTCTTGTTTTTAACAGCTTATTCTATGTCGGCACCGGTGTTTTGGTGATTGTCATGGGGCCGGTGCTGCTGTTGCCATCGCGGTTTGCGCGTGCCGTCGCCCGTTTTTGGGGCTATATGACGTGCTTGTTGCTTGCGATGATTGGCATCAAACAATCGGTCAAAGGCAACCGCTATCTTGATCGGCAGGTTTTATATGCGGTCAAGCATCAATCGGCATGGGAAACGATCATTCTAAGCTGGCTGTTATCGGCGCCAGCCTTTGTGCTAAAGCAGGAATTACTGCGTCTGCCGATTATTGGCTGGTTCTTTTTGAAAACCGGTTGTATTCCGGTGGATCGATCGGCTGGCATGAAGGCGCTTCGTGATATGCGAATTGCCGGAAAGGCGCTTGCTGCAAAAGGCCGGTCAATGCTGATTTTTCCACAAGGAACACGCATTGCGCCCGGTGTTGATCACCCGTATGAAATTGGTGTTTTTGCGCTATATGAGGCAACGGGATTGCCGGTTGTGCCGGTGGCTCTGAATTCGGGTCATGTTTGGCCGCGCAATAGCTGGATAAAATATCCCGGGCTTGTGACGGTTGAATTTCTTGACCCGATTGACCCCGGGCTAGACCGAAAAAGCTTCATGGCAACTCTTAAACAGCGTATTGAAGATCGTATGGAAATCCTTGATGCGCCGATTATGAATAATCAGGAAAAGGCATAAAAATGGATGGATCAGCCGGTCGCCCGCAAGGGCAAATGAACGTTCTTGGCAGCCCTCTTACCAGCTGCTCGCATGATCCGGTTACCGGATATTTCCGCGATGGCTGTTGCAATACGGGCCCATCTGACCGCGGCCTTCATACCGTATGCGCGATTATGACCGAAGCGTTTCTTGAATATAGCAAAGCTGCTGGCAATGATCTGTCGACGCCGCATCCTGAATTTGGTTTCCCCGGTTTGAAAGCGGGTGACCAATGGTGTTTATGTGCGGCGCGGTGGGAACAGGCGCGTGTTGATGGCAAGGCGCCAAAGGTTCGGCTTGCCGCAACCAATCAGGTCACGCTTGCGGTGTGCCAGCTAGATGATCTGAAGGCGCATGCAATTGATCTGAATTAATCGGGGAGTCCGGCGGGTCAGATTTCACAAATGGAAAAGGATAACAGCCCATGTTAAGCTTAGACAAACAAGTGAATTTGACCTGTATCGAAACCGATAAGGTGGCGACGGGCAAAATCGTGCGGATTCAAGGAAACCGTGTCGATGTCGCGCTTGACCAAGGCGGGCTGCTGATCTCGCTTTATATGAAAAAACCGGGCCTTTATGTTGGCAGCCAATCGGGCCTTGAATTTGTCATGCAAAGCTAGCAACCGGCTGCGACGAGGATTTTGATGACCCAAACCGATCCGCAAAATAATGACCAAAAGCTGGTTCGCCCTGCCGATCGTTCGGTATGGTTGATCTGGCTTGGCATGGTGCTGCTGGCGGTGGCGATCTTACCTTTTGCGGTTCGCAATAGCGAAATCGTCCGCCAGATTGCGGCAATGTGCGGGTTTACGCTGAATTAATTAGTCTGGGCGCTAGTGTTTTTTCGGTGCCTGTTTTGCGGTTTTTTGCGGTAATGTGCTGGTGAATATCATGGCAATGTCGATATAATTCTGTAAATCATGATCCTCGCCAAGCGCGTCGGCGGCAATCATGACCCATCCCTTCATGGTTTTGCCAGCCAGATCAAACGGGCGCGCATGAGGATCATTATCGACAAGCTTGTTGGCGCTTTCACTGCCAATGCGGATCACCAGATAATCATCCCATAACGCAAAGCAGATATGGCCATTCATCATATAGGCCAGCCCACCAAACATCCGGGTTTCTTCAAGGTCATAAAAAGCCGCTGTTAATTCATGCAATCGAGTGGCAAGGCCGCGGTCATACATATTGGCTCCGAAAAATTTACGGCGATCATTATCGCGATGAGATGCAACGGCCAGCAGTGGCACGAAAATCTCATGACGGATCGATCGATTAGCGTTAGGTTATCATTTGTCGATCATTTGTCATGGCAAAGATCGTGATGGTTTTAGCCTATCATTGTTAAGAAAAGGTACGAACATGATTATTCTTGATGGAGGGCTTGGCCGCCAGTTAAAGGCGATGGGCGCGCCGTTTCGCCAGCCGGAATGGTCGGCATTGGCACTTATGGAAGGGCCGGAATTTGTGCGCGCCGCGCATGATGCCTTTATCGAGTCTGGTGCCACAATCATTACCACCAACAGCTATGCTGTTGTGCCATTTCATATTGGCGAGGATTTGTTTCGTGATCAGGCTGGTGCATTGCTGGATTTGGCTGGTCAATTGGCGCGTGATGCCGCCGATGCTGCACCGCATCCGGTGCAGGTTGCCGCAGGTGTGCCGCCAATGTTTGGATCATATCAACCCGATAAATTCGACGCTGGCCGGGCCGTCGAGATGATCGGGCTGTTTCGCCAGCAGCTTGACCCCTATGCCGATTTTTTCATGGCTGAAACCCACAGCTCGATTGCCGAAGCTTTATGTTTTCTTGAGGTGTTTGCCGATTGCGACAAACCTGTTTGGCTATCACTTACATTGGAAGATGCCGCCCCGCTTGCTGGAACGCCAAAATTGCGGTCGGGTGAGCCATTGATCGATTTATTGACAGCGATTGATGGTGCCGCGCCATCGGCTGTGTTGTTTAATTGCAGCCAGCCTGAAGTGATGGATGATGCGGTGCGGGCTGTTGTTGCACATTTTGCCGGCAAGGCCATGCCGCCGCTTGTTGGCGTTTTGGCCAATGCCTTTCCTTTGATTGAAAAAACCTATAGCGGGGCAAATGCAAGCCTGCATGATTTACGCACCGATATAACGCCTGCTGCCTATGCTGATTATGCAGTGAAATGGGCGGCATCGGGCGCTGGCATTATCGGCGGCTGCTGCGGTATCGCCCCTGATCATTTGCGCGAGGTAAAAATGCGTCTACTCGGCTAGGATATCGCCATTGGCAGTCCTTTTTTGAGGTTTGCCAGATCAACATGGCAGACGTTATAATTTTTGCTGAACACCAACCCGAAACAATAGAAACCGAAAGGCCGACCCATGAAAGATGCCAAACAATTCCTTAAAGAAGCCAATGCTGTCGTTCCGCGTATTTCCACTGCTGATGGCATTGCCAAACATGGTGCCGGAAACAGCCTGTTCATTGATGTTCGCGATAGTGGCGATATTGCCAAAAGCGGCACGATTGCCGGTGCGCTTCGGATTCCACGCGGATTTCTGGAATTTGCCGCTGATGAAAACCTGCCCTATTTCAATGCAGGCCTGAGTAAAGATGCCGATATCGTTCTTGTTTGCGGTGCCGGTGGACAGGCCGCGCTTGCTGGCAAGACGCTAAAGGAAATGGGATATCAGAATGTATGTAATGTTGGCGGTATTTCCGATTGGATTGCCGCTGGTGGCAAGTCTGAAGCCTAGGGCTTTGTGCGAGCCTCTAAAAAAGCCAATCATCAAAATCTGCCATCAAAGGGCGAGGGCAGAAAAAAAGGGGGGTTTTGGCCCCCCTTTTCGTGATCGGTCATCAAAAGACCTGTTTTACGGGGTTAATGCCCGTCATTTCTGATCTAGGCGCACCCAGAAGGCTGCTCCTCAGCCCGCCAAACAGAAACCAAGTCCTTCGAACCAAACCGTTTATCACTAGACATCAGATCACCTCCTTTTCAATTTGTTACAACGATGGAAATGAGCCTAGGAACAAAATCATCACCTGTCACTAGGTTTTTGCGGGATGATGATGCAATGGGGCTTGCACTTGACCAATATGATCACCATTTACTGCTCCATGACACGCAAACTTACCCATCGTTTTTTGTTGCTCCTTGCCTTATTTGTGCTGAAAGGGGGCATCATGCCTGCCGCCGCTGCTACCGCCCATGATTTCAGTTTTATCAGCATTGATGGTGGCGATCTGCCATTGGAAAAATATCGTGGCAAGGTGGTTTTGCTGGTCAATACGGCGTCGATGTGCGGCTTTACCGGCCAGTATGAAGGGCTGCAAAGCCTGTGGACTGAATATAAGGATAAGGGGCTTGTCGTTCTTGGTGTGCCAAGTGATGACTTCGGCGGGCAGGAATTGGATGATGCCAAGCAGGTCAAAGAATTCTGCACGCTGAATTACGGTATTAATTTCCCGATGGCCGATATTGTTCACGTCAAAGGCCCGAACGCGCACCCCTATTATAAATGGATTGCCGATGCGCATGGCGGTCTTGCTGTGCCGCGCTGGAATTTCCATAAACATGTGATTGATGGCAATGGCAATTTGGTTGATTGGTTTGCCTCGACCACCGGCCCGAAAAGTGGCCGTCTTCGCAAGGCCATCGAAACCGCGCTTGCCCAATGATCATTTGAACGGGTGATCATTTGCCCGGATAATCATTTGCCCG
>DFSK01000124.1:0-3514 GCA_002378605.1 Alphaproteobacteria bacterium UBA3439 | reverse complement strand
TCATTTGCCCGGCCTATTTCGCTTTTCCCGCTGAATTTATGTGCTAGATTTACGCTGAGATTTCCGGCGTGATGATGTTTGACGCGTCATGATTCCAATAATGGGTGCGGGCGCAAAAGTCGCAAAAGACCAAAAAGTTGGGGTGTTTATGGACATCAGCATTGTTCTTGTGGTGCTTGGCGCGGCCTTTTTGCACGCTTTTTGGAATTTTCTGGTTCGTGGTACGCATGACAAGGCGCTTGGCATGGCGGCGGTTATGTTTGGCCATTTGCCGCTGGCTTTCATCGGTCTTTTCTATGCTGGCCTGCCGCCCGAAGGCGCATGGCCTTTTGTCATGGCAAGTGCGGTGTTGCATCTTGGTTATCAGGTATTTTTGCTCAATGCCTATCGTTTTGGCGAGCTAACGCAGATTTATCCGGTTGCCCGCGGGGCATCGCCGCTGTTGATCACCTTATTTACCATGATCACTGTTCCGGGTGTTTTAAAGCCAATGGAGGTGATTGGCGTGATCATGGTGTCGGGGGCGATCATGACCTATGGCATTGTCCAATATCGCAACAAGGCGGTTGGCATTACGGGCATTATTTTGGCGGTGATTACCGGCTGTTTTATCGCCAGCTATTCGATTGTCGATGCAGCTGGCACGCGCTTGACGCAAAGCGCGATCAGCTATTATGGCGCGTCGACTTCGGCCAATGCGGTTTTGTTTGGGCTGTATCTGGCATGGTTCCATCCAACGATTTTGACGCGCATGTATAGTGATGCGCCACGCACCTTTGTGATTGGCGGGGCGGCGTCTTATTTTGCCTATGTTGCGGTGCTTTGGGCCTGTCTGTCGGCACCTGTCGCTGTGGTGTCATCGCTTCGTGAAACCTCGGTTCTATTTGCCGTAGCGCTTGGTGTTCTGTTCTTAAAGGAAAAAATGACATGGTTTAAAAGCGGCATCATCTTGATGATTTTCAGTGGGGTCATTGTTTTGCGGATGGCCTGATATCGCTGGCGCATTTCGCCGCAGGTTTGGGCTTTGGGGCTGGACAGTTTGCGCCGAAAAACGCAGTCTGAGACTGGGTCATTCATTTTTTAGGAATTTTTCGTATGCAGGAATATGCCCTTCGCCGCGTTTTGTCAGACGAGCTACATGCGCGTGCCTTTCACGATTTTGATGGCGCTGGCCGGTTTATTCGCTTTGTCTTTCTGGTTGGCGGCGATGACAATAAAATTCTTGCCTATATCAATAAATTTCTATCTGCCGAAGGCATGGCGCCAATTGATGCTAGCGAAAAATTCCGTCGCCATGACATGGCCGGCTATGCGCTTCGCATTGAAAGGCACACTGAATTTCTGTCAATCAGCTTTGTCGAAAAAGGCTTGCGGGCCAAAATTGGCCTAGCAGCGAATGCCTTTGATGAGGAATCGCTCGAGCATATGCCCTTTTCTTGGGCGCGTAATGCACCAGCCCCGCTATTTCATGCCATCTGGGTCGAGGTTGGCGGCAAGCCGCCACGCGGGCTAGACCAGGCACGCATGCTGGACATTTTGCAAAGTCGGGTGGTGGCGGCAAACCAGTTCAGTGATGATGCGGCGCAGGTGCATTTTGCCTTTGATATTGATAATGCCGGTTTTTCGCGGGTGGTGATTTTCAACCATGCGATTGAGGCGACCCGTATGGGGCGCGTTGTGCAACGCGTCGTTGAGGTTGAAACCTACCGGTTGCTGGCATTGCTGGGGCTGGCAACGGTCAAGGAATATTCGGGCCGCCTTGGCCTGATCGAAGATGTTGTCAGCACATTGACCAATGACCTTGCTGAACAGATCAAGCTTCCTGATGGCAAGGTTCAGGCCCTATTGTCGGTATTGTCGTCACAGGCGGCCGAGGTGGAAGACATCTATTCCAAAACCTCATACCGGCTGGCGGCGACAACCGCCTATCTGAATATTCTAACCTCGCGTCTTGACCGGATGCAGATGACGCGCCTATCCGGTTTTCAGGGCGTTCGCGGCTTTCTTGATCGACGTATGGCGCCAGCGATGCAAAGCTGTTCGGCATTTTCTGAACGGCTTGCAAGCCTGTCACGGCGGATCAGCCGCGCAGGTGAATTGCTGCGCACCCAAACCGAGCTGGTGATTCAACGCCAGAATCGGGATTTGCTGAAATCAATGGATGAACGCGCCAAGCATCAGCTTCGGCTTCAGCAGATGGTTGAACGCCTATCGATTGCTGCGGTTACCTATTATGGGGTCGGGCTTGTTGGCTATGTTGCGACTAGCTTGCCAATTGCCGAATGGGGATTGTCATTGACCGATATCAAGGCCGTGTCGGTGCCGGTTATTGCGTTTTCGGTTTGGGCAGCTATCCGGCGGGTCAAGGATGTCGTAACTGGCGCGGCGGATCGTTCGACTAGCTAGGCGAGGGCTGGTTGGCGAGAGGGCTAGTTGGCAGGGGAAAAGGCCAATAGCGATAATTCGCGTGCATAGCCTGTGGCAAGATCAAACAATACCGCACCTCCTGAAGGCACCGCTATATTGGTAATCGCCTGAATCGTCACATAATGGGTCACCATAATGACCGGTGCGCCGTCACGCGGCAGGCTGTCCAGCTTGGCTTGAAGCTTGGTCAAGGTTGCTTCGCGCGGGGCGTGGTTTTCATAAAATGAATTCAGCCCGCTAAAAGGAGTGACTGCGCCCAGATTCAGCAATAGGGCAGTTTCTAGGCACCGGCACCATTCGCTTGAATAAATGCCAGCCAGATTAAGATTGGCCGCGGCGATGCGTTTGCCAATGCCGCGCGCCTGCTTTCGTCCGGTCTCATCAAGATTGCGCTGGGTCTGGCAATCTTTCAGATTGAAATTGGCTGGATCACCATTGCCAGGTGCCAAGGCATGCCGCAGGAAAATAACCGTGCCGTCAAACCGGCCGTCATCAGCCTTTACCGGCAGCGTGACCGCTAAAAGCAAAATAGACAAAAGCCCCGCCAGCTTTCCAAACCGCAACAACACCATGAAAGATTGGCGCAAAGGCAAGGCTGTTTGGATATTTATGCTGGCGGGCTGATGGGTCATTTTTATGCGTTACGCCGGCTGACTTCAGCCATAAAGCGATGGCGGATAACCGGCGCATCCATGTCAATGACGGGTACCTTGATATTGCCTGACTCGCATTTGCTGACAATGATGGTCATCTTGTCACCGTCAAGTGCTGCCTGAACAGCCGCCGCAGTATCTTCGGCTGAACATTCAACAACATTGTCACAACCACAAGCCTCGGCAACTTTGGCAAGCGATGTTTTCATGCCAGCATAGGTTGGCTGATCACCGGTTGAGCCGTAGCTGCCATTGTCGATAATCAGCAAAATGAAATTATCCGCCGGATTATTGGCAATTGTTGGCAATGTACCAAAATTGGTCAGAACCGAACCATCACCATCAATGGCAATGACTTTGGCTTTTTGCGCCAAGGCAAGGCCAAGGCCAATTGATGAGGCAAGACCCATGGTGCCAAGCATGTAGAAATTGGT
>DFSK01000048.1 GCA_002378605.1 Alphaproteobacteria bacterium UBA3439 | reverse complement strand
CACAAAATTATAGATACCGCCAAGGCCGTTTTCATCACCCGGATACCAGTTCTGCACAGTTGAATATTTGATTTCGGCATCATCCATTGCCACCAGCTCGACAACCGCAGCATGAAGCTGGTTCTCGTCACGTTGTGGCGCAGTACAGCCTTCCAGGTAACTGACATATGCTTCATCTTCGGCGATGATCAAGGTCCGTTCAAACTGGCCTGTATTGGCCTCGTTAATGCGGAAATAGGTCGATAATTCCATCGGGCAACGAACCCCCTTGGGAATATAGACAAATGATCCGTCGGTAAAGACAGCCGAATTCAACGCCGAGAAATAATTATCAGCAACCGGCACAACCGAGCCGATATATTTCTTCACCAAATCAGGATGGTCACGAATAGCCTCGGAAATCGGACAGAAAATCACCCCGACCTTGGCCAATTCACCGCGGAATGTGGTGGCAACTGATACTGAATCAAAAACCGCATCAACCGCAACAACACCGGCAAGAATCTTTTGTTCATCAAGAGGAATGCCAAGTTTGGCATAGGTTTTCAGCAATTCTGGATCAACTTCATCCAGTGACGCTGGCCCCTCACCGCTTTTTGGCGCCGAGTAATAATGAATATCCTGATAATCAATCGGCTCGATTTCCAGCTTCGCCCAATCGGGTGATTCCATCGTCTGCCATGTCGCAAATGCTTTCAAGCGCCAATCAAGCATCCATTGTGGCTCATCCTTCTTGGCTGAAATGAAACGGATAATATCCTCATTCAGGCCTTTGGGCGCCTTATCGGATTCGATATCTGTCACAAAACCGTATTTATATTTACCGGTTGCTTCTTCAAGCGTGTCGATGGTCTCTTGAGTTGCGGCCATAAGGCTGGTTCCTTCTATGTAATAAATTTATGCCGACTATTGTCGGGAAAACTGCCTGTCGTCTTCGGTTATTGGAGGTGACACCGGCAAGGGAAACAATTGTGCCGGATCAGTTAAATCTTCAAGGCTGACATCGTTCAAGGCATTGCGGATAGCAAGATTGACATGATTCCAATGGCTGCTCATGAAACAGCAATTGCTAACCGCGCATGGGTCTTGCGCTCCATCGACGCAATCAGTAACGGCAATCGGGCCTTCCATTGCTTCGACAATATCAACAAGCGAGATATCCGCCGGAGCCATCTTTAGCCGATAACCACCACGCACCCCGCGCTGGGTTTCAACCAAATCTGCGGCCAATAGAATTTTTGATACTTTCGCCACCGTTGGCTGCGCCAATCCGGTTAATTGCGCCAGATGCGCCGTTGCCAAAACATCGCCATGCCGGTGCGCAAGCGCGCCAAGCACAACAATAGCATAATCGGTCATCCGGTTTAAGCGAAGCATATCAGCCTATCTATCCCAATCAAGCTGGTGGTTTTAAAAAGCGGAAACCCTTTTGAAACCAACGTTTTTGCGAATGATTATCATAATCAAGACCAATTTAGTCCTGATTATGTGTAGATAGACCGGCCGGCCCGTCTTTTCAAGGCAAGGGGCGGCAGTTTTTAGAAAAAAAGACAGAAATTTTGATGAAAAAACCGGCAGGCTGCTGGTTGGAAGGAAAGCAACAAAGCCAAAGCCGGCCGCAAGAGCCAGTTACCGCACTGAAAGCCTAGTTAAACGCCTCTGGGTGAAGCACATAGCGTTCACCATCAAGACCGTCAAACATATCATCAACATCAGGGTGGCTAACCGGGCCGTTTTCGCCATCGGGAAGCAAATTCTGCTGGCTGACATAGGCTGTGTAATAGCTGTCGGAATTTTCCGCGAGGAGATGATAGAAGGGCTGTTCTTTGTCGGGGCGCACTTCGGCTGGGATGGCTTCATACCATTCGTCGGTATTGTCGAATTCGGGATCAACATCAACAACGACGCCACGGAACGGATAGACGCGATGACGTACAATCGCACCAATACCAAATTTTGCGCTTTTATCGTTCATAAAGTGATGATGCCTGTCAGCAGTGCCTGAGTGAAAGCCAGAATTGCGCACGCCCTGCACGGCAAGGCGCAGCGATAACTAGATGCGCTCTTTGACTTTCAGGACTTGTTTGCCACGATACATGCCGGTTTTCAGATCGATATGATGTGGGCGATGCAATTCACCTGTGACCTTGTCTTCAACATAGGCATCAGCAGACAATGCGTCATGAGCCCGCCGCATGTTACGCTTGGACTTGGTGATCTTACTCTTTGGAACAGCCATTTTCTTGCTCTTTCTAATGATCCGGCGGTGCTGATTTACCAGCTATTCGCTAGATTTTGCGATCGGTCGATCTGATGATCGTTTCAACCGCTGATAATTGATGCCTGACGCGTAGCGGCTATTCAATACACGCCGCCTACAAACCGG
The DNA here is from genome assembly GCA_002378605.1 of Alphaproteobacteria bacterium UBA3439. Classification (GTDB taxonomy): domain Bacteria; phylum Pseudomonadota; class Alphaproteobacteria; order Puniceispirillales; family Puniceispirillaceae; genus UBA3439. The sequence goes on along the minus strand of DFSK01000048.1, from coordinate 1,196 downwards.
ACTGTGGTTTAGGCGAAACACCAAAGATTGTCAAGAGATGGAACAGCAAAAGCATGATGACAATTTCTGTCAAAAAACTGCATTGCATTAACAGTTTCTAAATTATTTTTCTCTATTGTTAAAAGCAAGGGAAAGGTTCACCTGCCGGTCTGCGATATTGTCGCCCCACTGGCTCGTTTAAGGAGGCGTTTATTATGACTTATCTGATTTCAATCCTCAGCCAGTTCGAGACCCGTTATAAAATGGTGCTGATTTTGACGCTTGGCCTGATTCTGTTCGTGCTTGCCACAGCTGGCAAGCTTCATGCCGAAGATCATAGCAAAGCACAAATGCAATATATGACCGGTCTGAAGCTGATGAAAGATCAAAGCAAAAATGCTGCAACCAACCACGCCAAGGCCAATTTCTGGTTTACCATGGCCGCCCATGAGGGGCATGGCGGCGCGTTGTTTCATCTTGGCGTTTCCTATGAAAATGGCCGTGGCGTTCAAAAGGATTTGAGGCTGGCAGCGCATTTCTATCGTCTGGCCGCCGCAAGGCATCATGTCGCGGCGCAATTTAATCTGGCGGTGATGACAGCAAATGGAAAAGGCGTAAAGCGCGATCTGGAAAAAGCCCTCGCCCTGATCTTGATTGCCAAACAAAATACCGGCGTAAATCATAATGCCAGATCACGATTGAATGAATTTCAAACCGTCATTGAAGGACGGTTGAATGAGGGCCAAATCAGCCGCACCGAATGGCAGGTGGCAAAATTATTTGGCACGCGCATCTAGCGGGGCTTGAAATCAATTTTGCAATTCCTAAATCAATTATGTGACGCCGTTACGGGTCACGATTTGTACCGAAGCTGCTGTCTTGCTGAACAGGAGATAGCAGATAACTCGCTTTTAAAAGGAGATGAATATGACGTTTTTTAGCACCCCTATGGCACGCCAGTTTGTTGGTTTTGACTCATTGTTTGACGAGCTGAACGCGCTGGCAGACCGAAAAGAATCGAACTATCCGGCCTATAATATCGCCAAAGATGATGATGAGCATTACCGGATTGAGCTGGCGCTTGCTGGTTTCACGAGTGATGAAATCACCATCCAGACCGAAAAGGGCATTTTGACGATCGAAGCCAATAAAGCCGACGAGCGCGGCAATTACATCCATCAGGGTATTGCCAAACGCGGATTTTCCAAAATGTTCCG
>DFSK01000045.1:6881-7071 GCA_002378605.1 Alphaproteobacteria bacterium UBA3439 | reverse complement strand
AAAGCCGGATTGAACGGCTTGCCCGATTTGATTTCATCGGTAATGTGCGGGCGATCGGCTTGATTGGTGCAATGGAATTTGCCGCCAATCGCCAAACGGGTGAAAAATTTGATCCAACCCAGAAAATTGCGGCGCAGGCGGTTGCCATCATTCAAAAACATGGGGTGATTTTACGCGCCTTGCCAGGTGA
>DFSK01000045.1:0-6560 GCA_002378605.1 Alphaproteobacteria bacterium UBA3439 | reverse complement strand
GGCTTTTGCCCGCCTTTGATCATTACCGCTGCGGAAATTGACGATATGTTTGACCGTATTGAATCCGGTCTTGATGATGTTAGCGTGCTTGCGGCCGGGCTTCGTTAGTCTTATGGCCATATCATGATCAAACAGCAATGCGTGTCGGCTCTTGGCCGCTTTTGGGGCAGCGCGCATGCGGTATTGTTGATGGCAACTCTGATCTGGGCAGGTCATGCGGTGGCATTGCGCATGTCGGTTGGCGAAATCTCGCCGGTTTTGCTGATGCAACTGCGCTGGCTTGGCGCGTTTCTTATTTTGGTGGTGATATATCGCAAAACCTTGCCGCGCTATGTGCCGTTGGCTTTACAGAACTGGCGTTGGGTGTTTGCCATGGGTGGGGGCGGGCTTGCCGGTTTTAGCCTGCTTCTTGTCTATGCGGCGCAATATACGACCGCGGTCAATCTTGGTATTATGCAAGGGGTGATCCCGGCTGTTGTTATGTTGCTTGGCTGGCTGATTTACCAAACCCGCATTGGCTGGCTGCAATTTTTTGGCCTTTGTTCATCGCTGACCGGTATTCTGGTTCTGGTTAGTACTGGCAGCCTTGCCACGATTCTGGCGCTTCGTTTTAATCTGGGTGATCTGTTGATGGTTGCTGCATGTCTTTGCTATGGCGCCTATACGGTTGCGCTGGCAAAACGGCTTGAAATGCCACCGGTTCTGCTTTTATGTTTTTTCGCCTTTTGTGCTTTTTTGACCTGTAGCCTGTTCCTGATTGCCGAATATGCGAATGGCGATCTTGTGCTTCCCGGGGTCAAAGGCAGCCTGCTATTGTTCTATGCAGCGGTCTTTCCGTCAATCCTGTCGCAAACATTCTATATGCGTGGTGTCGAACTGGTGGGTGCCAACCGCGCCGGACTTTATGTGAATATGGTGCCTGTCTTTGCGGCTTTTTTGGCAATGCTGATTTTGTCCGAAACCATGTATCTCTATCATCTTGTGGCTTTGCTTATGGTGCTTGGCGGGATTTTCTTGGCTCAGCACAGCAAGGCAAAAACTTAAGCAAGTTATAATATATCAAGCAGTTATCAATAGCTTGACAAGAGTTGTTTGCAAGGTGCAATTTTACCCTGCGGGCGCAGGCTCGGACAAGATAAACCAGTTTCTAAAAACGCAATGGCCGCGATGTGGCGACCGCTACCATAATGTGGAGGCTTTATGCTGGATAAAACCGAATTTTATATCAATGGATCTTGGGTGCCTTCACATGATGGGCACAGCTTTCCTGTTTTGAATCCAGCCACCGAAGATGCGTTTGCCACAATTACGCTTGGCGGTGCCAAAGATACCGAGGCGGCGATTGCCGCGGCCAAAGCCGCCTTTCCAGCATGGTCGATGACAAGCCCTGCTGACCGCGCTGGCTATTTGCAAAAATTGCTTGATGTCTATATCGCGCGCAACGATGAAATGGGCGCGACGATTTCAACCGAAATGGGTGCGCCAATTGATATGGCGGTCAGTGATCAGGCCGGATCTGGCATCAGCCATTTAAAGGCATTCATTCGTGCGCTTGGCACAATGGAATTTCAACGGCCATTGCGTGAAGGTGTCGAAGGTCAGGATATTGCCTTTGAGGCGGCTGGTGTTGCCGCGTTGATTACCCCATGGAATTGGCCGATGAATCAGGTTGTTCTGAAGGTTGGTGCGGCGTTGGCGGCAGGCTGCACAATGGTGCTGAAACCGTCTGAAATTGCGCCAATGTCCAGCATTCTTTTTGCCGAAATGATTGATGAGGCTGGTTTTCCGGCTGGCGTATTTAACATGGTCAATGGTGATGGCGCCGGTGTTGGCACGATTTTATCATCACATCCTGATATTGATGTTGTGTCATTTACCGGCTCAACACGGGCCGGTATTTTGATCAGCAAGGCGGCCGCTGATACTGTGAAAACCGTTTCGCTTGAACTTGGTGGCAAATCGCCAAATCTGGTTTTTGATGATTGCGACGTCGACAAGGCGGTTCGCATGGGCGCGGCTTTCTGTTTCAATAATACAGGCCAGTCCTGCAATGCGGCAACACGCATGCTGGTTCAGCGAAGCGTTTATGATCAGGCAGTTGAAATTGCCGCTGCCCAGGCCAACGCCACCAAGGTTGATCTACCGTCAAATTCAGGTAATCACATCGGGCCTTTGGTATCTGAAGCACAATTCGACAAGGTGCAAAGCATGATTCAAACTGGCATTGACGAAGGGGCAAGACTTGTGGCTGGCGGCGTTGGTCGTCCTGAAGGCATGAATCGTGGCTGGTTCGTAAAGCCAACGGTTTTTGCCGATGCGACAGCCGATATGACGATTATCCGCGAAGAGATTTTTGGCCCTGTTCTGGCACTAATGCCGTTTGACAGCGAGGAAGAAGCCATCGCCCTTGCCAATGACACGCCTTATGGGTTGGCGGCCTATATCCAGACGGGTGATAAAGAGCGCGCCAGGCGGGTTGCGGCAAGGTTGCGCGCTGGCATGATTCAGGTGAATGGTGCCTCGCGTGCGGCAGGAAGCCCGTTTGGCGGCTATAAGCAATCAGGCGTTGGTCGTGAAGGTGGGTTTTGGGGCATTGAAGAATTTCTCGAGATCAAAACCATCAGCGGCATTGTCTAGCACCGCCTATCGGGGCTGATCAAATCAATGCATGCACGCCAGTCACGTCATTGACGATAGCCTGAAAAGCCGCCTAATCATTGTCATTTAGCCCCGCGCCCGCACCGGCAAGGCGTGACGCCTCGGTTGCTGGTGCATAGGTGTTTTTGGCAAAGCCATTCAAAACGGTGATACAGGCAGATGCTGTTACCGGAACGCGGGGAATTGCTGCATTGGCGATGGTGATCATCTCTGGAATCTCATCATCAGATGCTGCATAAATATGGCAGGCCGACGCATCCATTAAAATCGCCGTATCATTTTTTGAAAATCCAAATTTATCTTTGGTCAGCGCAAAGACGATATTGCCCATTGATAGGCAAACAGGGCTGTGTGCGGCACGAAGCGCGATAAAGGGGATTAGCAATAACGGCGTTCGGACGCGGGCAAATTGTATCTCATCCCCAAACACACCATCACCATAGGCCGCGCCAGTGGCAATCGGACAATATTGACCATCGCGCGCTGTATCATCGGGCCAGATGGTGATTTCGCCAGTTTGCCGCCAGCTTAGATATCGACATAGGGCGGCAACACCGGGCAATTGGCGGCGTTGAAGCCATTTCACGGCATAGCCAGCTTCGTCGGCAAGCCCCCAATCCATGCCGCTTCCGCGTGCGGCCTTGGTGGCAAGGGCGCCGATTTCACCAAGTGACCAGCTCATACCCTTTCATGATCCGGTCTGCCAATGCTGGCAAGCGGCGGATAAAACAGACGGTCGGGGTCTAGCATTGCCAGCTCATCGGGAAAAGGAGCGCCTTGATACATCGTAATGCGTAACCAGCGATCCGAACGCGGGTCAAATTTTGACGCGCCAAAAAATGATAATTTACAGCGAAGCAAATCAATTGGCTGCATTTCAGCTGAAATCGTATTGTCCTGAATTTCGGCATAGGGAAGGGCAAAAACGGTTTGCATACGACGGACAATATGCCGGTGTTCTGGATGTTTCAGCAAAAATACAGCAACATTATCTTCGCCTGATTTCGCTGGCGTTTCGATCCATTGATCAATGGCCTTCATCACCCGAACGGCATCACGACCCGGGGCAAGCGGTTGCTCGTAAGGTTCGATCGGTTCTTCAAACCGTTCGCCAAGCCGCGGCTCAAGCTTTTCTTCAGACACATACCAGACCCGCGCCAGCGCATCATTTTGCGAATAATCAATGCCGTTGGTCCAGCTATAGGCGGTATCCATCATCTGGCGTAGCCGCGACAGGCGCATTGATCCATCAATACGGAAATGCGCCGCCTCATCAGCCGCCATGCCAATCGCCAGATCGTCAATCAGGGGGCCGTGATCTTCGAGCAGCAGCGATACGAGCTGTTCTTGGCCTTCAAGGCTAAGATTGGTCTCACCCCAGCGATAGATGTTGTCCCAGGGCTGGTCTATGTCGGCGGCAATGCCGCGCACGAAAGCGTCAAGCCGGACAAGATCATCGCGCAATGACTGGGTTTTGCCATGCTGATAGGGACTGTCGGTTGTCCATTCGTCGGCATTTTTGGCAGCTTTGGCAATCATCGTTAAAAATCTGGATAGGCCAGCCTGATCAGTTGCGGCAACCGCCCGCACGCGTGCCAAAGCGGTTTCACGCGCATTGATCCATGCGTGAATCAATGACGGGTGGTTAATCAAGAAGGGTGCCATGCCAAGACCGGTTGAATTGCCAACGCCAATGCGGCGGCGAATATCTGGATCAAGCTTGACCGCCTTTGTCGGCGCTTTTACCGCGGCCATATGTTCGACAATATCAATGGTAAATGATCTGATCAGCCAGACGGCAAGCAATTCAGGCTGGAACGAGCCAGAAAATTCAGGCCGGTTTGCCCAAATATCACGGTCAGCAGCGCCAAATTTTCCAGATCCATAAACCGCCGTTGTGCGCATTAAATAGCCAATAGGCTCGATGGTCGCAGGATCGGGCTGGGTGCCAGCGGCAAGACAGTCACGAACATAGTCAAACAGCCGAACCGACCGGTTTGCCCGTGACAGCACAAATTCATCATCTGAAATGCGGCCAGCTTCTTGCAGCGGCACATTCTGGCCAAGCCGTTCAATATCGGCATCGCTTATGATTCCATCATGAAGCGTAAATGTGGCATCCCAGGCTTCGGCGATGACTCGATCTGATCGCTTTTCGGCTGGCAGATCATGCGCAAAGGCAACCAATGTATAGCTTCTCTCAGGGCCAATGGCTTCATAGGTGGCAACACCAACGCCGTTGGCATCAATCAACCAGCGACTTTGTTTGAACTGCCAATTTTCGGTTTTGAGACGGCGCAGCAAAACGCGCATAAAGCTAAGACGGCTTTGATGAAATGATCCCATTCGTGCCAAAGTCATAACCTGACTGGCAGGGCGAAGTGCAACAGACGGAACCGGCGGCGATGCAGCAGGTTTTTCTTGTTTCATATCTGGTTTTTTCATCAATCAAACCACTTTGCTCGCTTGGCCAAGAAACCTAGTCAGGCTGTTTCTGCGCCAAAATTTTCATCATAAAACCGAAGCCAGTTTTCACCCATAACGGCATTTGTATCTTTTTCCGAAAAGCCATGCTGGATTAGTCCGGCTGCAATCGCTCCGAAATGACGGTTATCTATAAACCAGCTTGGCATTGGAGGAAAGCCTGCATTGCTGGCTGACCCTTCGCCATAATCAATTTCTTTTGTCCATCTGCCAACGCGCATCCACTCAACCACACTGTCGGGTTGATCCTGACAAAGGTCTGATCCGATGCCGATATTATCAATGCCCATCAAATCGGCAGTGTCGGCAATCATCTGGCAAAAGCTTGTCAGACGGCAATCTGATTTATCCTTTAAATGATGTGGGTAAAGTGAAAAACCCAACATGCCACCAGATTGGCCAAGGGCGCGAAGCACATCATTCGATTTATTGCGTTTGGCCGGATGCCAGAAATAGGGGTTGGCATGGGTGATGGCAATTGGACGTTGCGAAATTTCAATGGCGTCTAGCGTTGACCGTTCGGCCGAATGGCTCATATCGACAACCATGCCAACACGGTTCATTTCCTTGATGACTTGGCGGCCCATCCGCGTGATGCCGGTATCTTCATCTTCATAACATCCCGTGGCAAGAAGCGACTGGTTGTTATAGGTCAGCTGCATAAAGCGAACGCCAAGGCTGTGGCAAATTTCAACAAGTCCGATATCATCTTCAATCGGTGACGGGTTTTGAAATCCGAAAAAGATCGCTGTTCGGCCTTCGCGTTTGGCGCGCCGCACATCATCGCCGGTCGTGCCGTGAAAAATCAGATCGGCATAGCGTTCGAACCACCGGTTCCATTGTTCGATATTGGTAACGGTTTCGCGAAACATTTCGTGATAGGCGATGGTGACATGAACCGCATCCACACCGCCTTCGCGCATTTGCCGAAAGATTTTTTCTGACCAATTTGCATATTGAAGATTGTCGATGAGATGCATCATATTATTCCGGTTTGCCAGCGGCAATATAGCTGGTTTTCACAATTGTGTAGAATTCTGCGGCATAGCTGCCCTGTTCACGCGGGCCATATGAGCTGTTGCCACGCCCGCCAAATGGCACATGATAATCAGTGCCTGCGGTTGGCAGGTTAATCGTAACAACACCCGTTTGCGCATTCCGGCGGAAATGAGTTGCCCGCGCCAGCGAGCGTGTGATGATGCCCGATGTCAGGCCAAAATCGGTATCATTCACGACATCAAGCGCCTCGTCATAAGAGCCAACCTTGATGATACAGGCGATTGGTGCAAACATTTCCTCGCGATTGATGCGCCAGTCATTTTTCGTGCCACCAATGACCGCAGGCGTCATGTAATAGCCATCATGGTCACGGCTAACCGTCTCGCCACCACAAAGAACCTCGCCGCCTTCTTGTTTGG
>DFSK01000173.1:3310-3657 GCA_002378605.1 Alphaproteobacteria bacterium UBA3439 | reverse complement strand
AAAGCCGTTGCGCAAAATGGCATCTTCAATAATGCGTCGCAGCATTGGAATCATATGAAATTCTGGGAAATGATGGGGCCAAAAGGCAATGCGATGCCAACCGAGCTGGAAAAAGCGCTTACCGAATCATTCGGTTCAGTTGACGCATTTAAAGATGCGTTCAAGGCGGCAGGTGCAGGCCAGTTTGGCTCTGGCTGGTGCTGGCTTGTGAAAAACAGCGATGGCGGGCTTGCCGTGACCAAAACCGAAAATGGGGTAAACCCACTTTGCTTTGGCCAGACAGCGCTTCTTGGCTGTGATGTGTGGGAACATTCTTACTATATTGATTTCCGCAACAAGCGCCCTGA
>DFSK01000173.1:0-3101 GCA_002378605.1 Alphaproteobacteria bacterium UBA3439 | reverse complement strand
GATTTCCGCAACAAGCGCCCTGACTATTTGGCTAATTTCCTTGAGAATCTTGTCGATTGGGATTATGTCGCAGCGCAGCTCTAGGCAATAAATAAGATATTGCTGCGAAAGGCACTACCCGTTTAGAGGCCTGTCTTTGGCTTGCTGTCAAATATGAAAGCCGCCACCTTATTTTGAGGTGGCGGTTTTTTTATGGCTCTTTGAATCGCCGGATTTTGGGCGGAAATAGGCCTTAATTCGGCATCATAAACACCATGTTAGCAAGGCTTTGATAAAAGTCTGACGCCAATGAAAACAGCAATGAGACAAGAAGGCATCAAAATGGTTGTAGCACTCGTCATACTGGTTGTATTTGGGATTTATCAAACCGATTCGGTGCAGGAATTCCGCGCCAACAGTAATCACAATCCCGTCTATAAAATTGTCAGGGGCGTGCCATGCGATACGGGCCTGAAATCATCAGGCTATTCGATGGTACCCACTGGCAAGCTTTATCTGAAACAGGTCAATCGTGATGGTACGGTTGGCGATATTTGCCGCCCGTAAAAAACCTAGCTGTCTTGCACCATTTTATTCACGCGAAGGCGAAGCGCATTCAGCCGGATAAAACCGTGTGCATCACTATGATCATAATCAACCGCGCCGTCTTCAAAGGTCACCAGGTCAGCATTATACAGTGAATTTGGTGATTTGCGACCAGTGACGATCACATTGCCTTTATAAAGCTTCAACCGCACAACACCATTGACGGCATCACGGCAGCTATCAATCGCAGCTTGCAGCATCTCGCGTTCAGGTGAGAACCAGAAACCATTATAAACCAGCTCGGCATAGCGCGGCATCAATTCATCTTTGGTGTGCATGGCACCACGATCAAGCGTAATTGATTCCATGGCGCGGCGTGCCGTTAGCAAAATGGTGCCGCCGGGTGTTTCGTAAACACCGCGTGATTTCATGCCAACAAACCGGTTTTCAACAAGATCAAGACGGCCGATACCGTTATCGCCGCCAAGCTTGTTTAACGCAGCCAACAGATTGGCAGGTGATAGCGCCTTGCCATCGATTGCCACCGGATCACCTGATTTAAAGGTGATTTCGATTTCGGTTGGTTTGTCGGGTGCATCTTCAGGCGATACGCTTCGTGAGAACACATATTCTTCAGGGGCGACCCATGGGTCTTCAAGCACTTTGCCTTCGGCAGAAATATGCAGGAGATTCGCATCAACACTGAACGGGGCTTCGCCGCGCTTGTCTTTTGGAATTGGAATCTGGTTGGCTTCGGCATAGGCAATCAATTTAGTCCGGCTGCTCAAGTCCCATTCACGCCAAGGCGCAATGACTTGGATATCGGGTTGCTGGGCATAATAGGCCAATTCAAACCGAACCTGATCATTGCCTTTGCCAGTGGCGCCATGTGAGACCGCTTCAGCGCCAACGTCACGCGCGATTTCGATTTGCCGTTTGGCAATCAAAGGACGCGCGATTGACGTGCCAAGAAGATAGGCGCCCTCATAAAGCGGGTTCGCCCGAAACATGGGAAAAACGTAATCGCGGACAAATTCTTCACGCAAATCTTCGATATAGATTTGCTTGATTCCCATCATCTCAGCCTTGGCGCGGGCTGGCTCAATGTCTTCGCCCTGACCGATATCGGCAGTAAAGGTAACCACCTCAGCGCGGTAATGGTCTTGCAACCAGCGCAGGATCACCGAAGTATCAAGGCCACCTGAATAGGCGAGGACGACTTTTTTAATATCTTGCTTGCTCATAAGAGATCCCTATATCCGATCACTGGCGGCCTCGCAATGACGTTTTTACCGTTCATGCATTTTTGCGAGAGGTTGTTTTTGGCTCATTTTAAAGTTCACGAAGCAATGGCGCCGGTTTGCGCCCAAGGGTTTTCATTGCGCCAGCCAGTCCCAGAACCGCCGTTGCCACGGCACCGGCAAGGGTGGTTCCAAAAACCAGCCAGCCATCAAGAATAAATTCAGCGCCCAAAAACCCGTCAACCAACGCCCAGCTTGCAAGACTGCCAATAAACGCCGCGGCAATTGCGGTTAGCAATCCTAAAAACGCATATTCAAGAAACCAGGCAAGACCAATCGACAGGCGTGTTGCGCCAAGCACTTTCAAAATAACCGAGTCAGCTAGCCGTTGAGATTCGCTGCTGGCGACGGTTCCGGCAAGAACGGCAATGCCGGCGATCAGGGTGACAAGGGCAGTTAAGCGCACCGCACCGCCAAGGAGGCCAATGACCCGCTGTGCGGTTGCCACGGCCTCTTTCACCGAAACGGCCGAGATGTTCGAAAAGCTGCTGGTAACCGCACGTTCAACCGCATCGGCAGCGGCGTCATTATCGGCATGGGTGGTTGCAATCCAGCTATGCGGGGCGGCATCAAGAACGCCCGGATTCAGCACAAAAACAAAATTGATCTGAAAGCTTTGCCAGTCTACTTCTCGAAGATTGGCGATTGTCGCGGTAATTTCGCGCCCAAGAACATTAATGCTTACCGTATCACCGATCGTTAGGCCGAAATCATCAGCAGCGTCTTTTGACATTGAGACAAGGGGTGGGCCGTTATAATCGCTTGGCCACCAATCACCGGCGACAATCTCGCTTCCTTTTGGTGCGGTTGCCGACCATGTCAAAGCGCGGTCACCGCGGAGAATCCATGCCGATCCTTCAGGTGGGGTGATCGCCGCCGTTGGAATGTCATTGATCTTGGAAACGCGGCCACGAAGCATTGGCGTTTTGGTAATTTGTGAGATGCCATCAATCGATCTGGCAAGCTGTTCAAACATGTCGATTTGGCGTGGCTGAATATCAATAAAAAACCAGGCCGGCGCATCTTCGGCAACGCGATTATCGATTTGGCGACCGAGATTGGACTCGCTTACCGATACGGCAACCAGAACCGACAGGCCAAGGCCAAAAGCAATGATGACCGAGCGCACGGGCGATCCGGGGCGGGTAATATTGGATAGCGCCAAACGGGCAGGTACAAAACGCGGCAAAGGCGCCAGCCGCAATAGACGTACCAGAAGATTGCCGAGAACCGATAATAGCAATAGCGCCGCGAGCGAACCGCCGATAAAGCTGG
>DFSK01000147.1:3358-8579 GCA_002378605.1 Alphaproteobacteria bacterium UBA3439 | reverse complement strand
CAACACACAATCAATATCGCCGCCCTGAAGACCGTCCTCGAAACGCGGGGCAAGCTTGGCTTTAACGTTACGATCCTGATCGAAATGGGCGAGGAACGCGGGTCACCCGGGTTGAAGGATTTTTGCGCAGCGCATAAGGATTTATTCAAGGCCGATGTGTTTATCGCATCTGACGGCCCGCGAATCCACCCTGACAAACCAACCATTTTCATGGGATCACGCGGGGTGTTTAATTTCACCATGCGGCTTGAATCGCATTCTGGCGGGCATCATTCGGGTAACTGGGGTGGCTTACTAACCAATCCAGGTGTGGTGATGGCGCATGCGCTTGCCAGCATGATTGACCGCAATGGCAAGATTCTTGTCGAAGGCTGGCGCAACACCCACATCCCCAATTCGGTTCGCGCGGCGATTGCCAAGCTTGAGGTTGGTGGCGGCGAAAATGCGCCAGAGATTAACCCACATTGGGGCGAGCCTGACATGACCCTCGCCGAGCGGGTTTTTGCCAGCAACACGTTTGAAGTGCGCGCCTTTGAAACTGGCAATCCGCAATCACCCGCCAATGCCATTCCGCCAAGCGCCGTTGTGTTTGGCCATCTACGCTATGTTGTTGGCACCGAGGTCAACCAGCTCATGCCGTTGCTGCGAACGCATCTCGACAAGCATGGCTTTGGCGATATTAGCATCACCAGTGAACGGGACCCTATGTATGCCACCCGATTAGACCCTGATCATCCATGGGCAAAATGGGCAATTGCATCGCTTGGGCAAACCGCTGATGAGGAGATTTCAGTCGTACCAAATCTTGGCGGATCATTACCGAATGACGTCTTTGCCGATTTGCTTGGCCTACCAACCATCTGGGTCCCCCATAGCTATGCTGGCTGTTCACAACATGCACCAAATGAGCATATTCTGGAGTCAATCAGCCAATCGGCACTTCGGCTGATGACTGGCTTATGGTGGGATCTTGGCGCTGGCAAAACACCAAAAAAACCCACTTGATTGGCCAGCTTGGCCGCGACCTTTTTGAATGTGAAGGAGACCATAAAATGTCAAATTTGTGTGACAAAACAGCTGTTGAACTCCGCCGGTTAATTGGGTGCAAAGACATCTCACCAGTCGAACTGCTAGAGAGTTGCATCACGCGGATCGAAGCCGCTGACGGGGCTGTTAATGCGGTTGTAACCCGCGCATTTGACCGTGCTCGGAAAGAGGCTTTGCATGCCGAAAAAACGGTTCTTGATGGCGAGGAATTAGGCCTTCTTCACGGGCTACCTGTTGGCATCAAGGATCTTGAGGCGACAGATGGCATTCGGACTACACTTGGTTCAAAGCTCTATTCCGATCATATACCGAACAAGGATCAAGGATCAGTTGCCAATATCCGCGCCGAGGGCGGCATCATTATTGGCAAGACCAACACGCCAGAATTTGGCGCAGGCGCTAACACACGCAATCTTGTCTTTGGCGCGACCGGGAACCCCTTTGCGCCCGAAAAAACCTGTGGTGGCTCATCTGGCGGCTCAGCAGTTGCGCTTGCCACTGGCATGATGCCACTTGCTAGCGGTTCGGATTATGGCGGCAGCCTCCGCACTCCGGCAGGCTTTTGTGGCGTTGTTGGCATCCGGCCATCACCAGGCGTTGTCGCTGCAGAAGGGCGACCTGTTGGCCTTCTGCCCTTCTCGGTTCTGGGGCCGATGGGCCGCACTGTTGATGACGCCTATTTATTGCTCCAAGCGCAAATGGGTGTTGATGCACATGACCCTTTTTCAACCATGCCTGATATGGATTTATTTGCACCTTTAAAATCGGCTGATCTAAGTAGCATCAAAGCGATGATCACGCCTGATTTTGGCACTGCTCCCATGTCAAAAAGCTATCGTTCCATTTTTGCTGAACGGGTTAGTATTTTTAGCGGTCATTTTGCCGCCACCCTTGATGGCAACCCCGACTTCACCGATGGCGATAATTCTTTTGAAGTTCTGCGTGGGGTTAATTTTGTTGCCGCTCATGGCGAGCGTGTACACCAGCACCGTGATAAATTAAGCCCGAATGTTGTGGATAATGTTGACCGTGGCCTTGCCTATAGTCTGGAAGATGTGGCTAAGGCACATTTGCAGCAAAGCCGAATTGCCCGCAACTGGCTAGATCTTTTTGACGAGGTAGATGTTGTGATCTGCCCAGCGGCATCAACAACACCATTTGCCCATGATCAATGGTCAGTTTCTGAGATTGATGATGAAAGAATGGCAACCTATATGCGCTGGCTTGCCATCACCTATCTGCCAACGATGGCGCTTGCCAGCGGCGTTGTTCTACCATGCGGGCTTGACGACCAGAAAATGCCGTTTGGCATTCAGATTCTTAGCGCGCCCGGTCGTGACCGACTAGTCATCGAAGTGGCAAAAGCGCTTGAAGATGTGCTTGCCATGCATCCGGCAACCATGCGTCCAATTCCTGATCTAACAAAATTAACTGGCTAGTCTCTAGCTGGCATCATCATAAAGATGGCATTCAACATAATGCCCGCCGTCAGCTTTTCCATTTGGGGCAACAGTGGCGCAATGTGGCATGGCATTGACACAACGCGGATGAAAAGAGCAGCCCGTTGGCGGATCAATCGGGTTTGGATAGCTGGCACCAAGTTGATTATTCGGAATGCCCATATTTGGATCCGGGGTAAGCACCGAATCCAACAGGGCACGCGTATAGGGGTGTTGCGGATCTTTGAATAAGGTGTCAGTGTCAGCTATCTCGACGATCCGGCCAAGATACATCACCGCCACCCGTGTTGCGATATGTTCAACCACCGCCAGATTATGACTGATGATGATATAGGTCAGATTCAATTCATTGCGAAGGTCATTCAGCAGGTTAAGAATTTGTGACTGCACCGAAACGTCAAGTGCCGATGTTGGCTCGTCACACACGACAATTTGTGGCCGGTTTACCAACGCACGTGCAATCGCAACACGCTGGCGCTGGCCACCGGACAGCTGATTTGGAAATGCATCATAAAGACGCGGCGGCAACCCAACTAGATCCATTGTTTCTTCGACCCGTCGGCGCATGCTGTCTTGATCGGCAATGCCCTGCACTTTCATTGGTAAGGCGATGATCGACCCAATAGTTTTGCGTGGATTGAGCGATGAATAGGGGTCTTGGAAAATAGGTTGGATGGTTCGCGCCAACGCCAAGCGCGGTACATCATTGATTGGCTGGCCACATAGTTCTACCGTTCCTGATGTCTGCGGCAATAGGCCGAGAAGCACTTTCGCAAGGGTTGTTTTTCCACAGCCGGACTCGCCAACAAGCGCCAGCACTTCGCCGCGCTCAACCGTCAAATCCACCCCATTCACCGCCTTTAGCTGTTGCTTTCCACGAAACATGCCCCGTGAGATTGTAAAATTCCGGGTGACGTCCTTTGCATCAATCATTAATTCAGCCATCATGCCACCCCACCTTTTGCCAGCATTTCGATACTATGAATACAGCGGTATGCTTGCACCTTGCCATTTGGATCGCGAAGCGGAACATCACTTTGACGGCAAACATCCCCTGCTAGTTCACAGCGGTCAGCAAACCGGCAGCCGGTAAAATCGCCAATCAATGATGGCACCATTCCCGGAATTGAGCCAAGTGGCGTGCCGCGTTTGGTTTTACCCGGAACCGGAATACAGCGCATAAGACCACGCGTATAAGGATGAAGTGGATTTTCAAAAATTTGCTTCGCCGTTCCCTCCTCGACGATCTGTCCCGCATACATTACAGCAACACGCGTCGCGATCCGCGCAACCACGCCGAGGTCATGGGTGATCAGCACTAATCCCATATCAAATTCGCTTTGCAGCTCTTTTAATAAAAGTAGAATTTGCGCCTGAATTGTCACATCAAGCGCGGTTGTTGGTTCGTCGGCAATTATCAATTCTGGTTCACATAACAACGTCATTGCGATCATCACCCGCTGTCGCAGACCGCCCGATAATTGATGTGGGTATTGCCCAAGCCGCTGTCCGGCTGCAGTAATGCCAACCTTTTCCAGCATTCGCTTAGCCAGTTCACTTGCAGCATCATTCGACAGGTTGCGATGCCGTCGCAAAGTTTCGATCATCTGGTTGCCAATGGTAAAGGCAGGGTTGAGGCTCGTCATGGGTTCTTGAAAAATCATCCCCATTTTATTGCCACGCACATCAGACATTTCGCGTTCTGAATAACCAAGAATGCTTTCCCCGCCAAGTTCCAATTTTTTGATTTTGCGGGTTGCTTTTGTTGGCAAAAGATCCATGAGAGCCAATGAAGTGAGTGACTTTCCACAACCAGACTCACCAACGATACAAAGCGTTTCGCCACGATCAACATGCAGATTGACGCCATCAACTGCATGTAAAATTCCAGTTGCTAAAGGAATATCAACAGTGAGATTCTCAACATGTAGGACGCGGTCTGACACTGGCAAACTCCTAATTTTTAATATCCTCTAATTTCTATTCTCAGGCGCCGTTATGTCGCGCGCGCCGTCCCCAAGCAAGTTTATCGCAAGTACCAGTAAGAACAGTGCCACGCCTGGAATTGTGATCAGCCACGGCTCAAACAACATCATGTCTTTTCCTTCAGAGACCATCAGTCCCCAAGACGGCAATGGAGGCTGAACGCCAAGACCCAGAAAAGACAGCGCTGCCTCCAAAATTATTGCATGAGCAATCTCTAATGTTGCGATGACAATCAGATTATTCACCACATTAGGCATGATCTCTGTTGT
Source organism: Alphaproteobacteria bacterium UBA3439 (assembly GCA_002378605.1). Lineage (GTDB taxonomy): Bacteria > Pseudomonadota > Alphaproteobacteria > Puniceispirillales > Puniceispirillaceae > UBA3439. The sequence continues at coordinate 3,817 of DFSK01000147.1, read as the reverse complement.
CAAAATACGGGTTGTTGAGCAGCCCACCGCCTGTGCCGCCGCCACATAATCCATCGAACGAATTTGCAATGTTGACGACCGCATGACAACGGCAAACCTGTCCCATAACAAAAACCCGAGGACCATAATCACTACCTGTAACGAACCGCCAACAATTGCCACAACAGCAAGTGCCACAAGCACCACAGGCATTGATAACCGTACTGTGATCATAAAGGTCACAACCATATCAACACGGCCACCAAAATATCCAGCAGCAACGCCAAGAACAGTGCCAATAAGCCCTGAAATCAAAGCCGCGCCAATACCTATTAACAGTGATATTCTCGCTCCATAAATCAGGCGCGATAGATAATCACGGCCAAGGTGATCGGTGCCCAGAATATGTTCCCAACTTCCCCTTGAGTCCCACACGGGCGGAACAAGGCGGTTTAACAAATCCTGATAATATGGATCATG
>DFSK01000147.1:0-3011 GCA_002378605.1 Alphaproteobacteria bacterium UBA3439 | reverse complement strand
CAATACAATCGCCGCGCCAATCATAACACCCTGATGCCCTAAAATTCGACGCCTGAAAACTGATCTCTTTGTCTGATTTTCAAGAGTTTCGCTTTGCATATCAGACATCAATTAATCCTAATCCGCGGATCGAGCCATGCATTCAACAAATCCGCAAAGAAGGTCAGTACAATATAAAAAAGTGAGAAAACAAGGATAAGCCCCTGAACCGTCGGCAAATCATTCCGCGTGATTGATTCCCAAGCAAGAAAACCTGCACCGTGAAGAGCAAAAATAGTTTCAACAACGATTGAACCGCCAAGCATAAAACCAAACTGAACAGCAGTAAGGCTGACGACGGGGATTACCGCATTGCGAAGCGCGTGTTTGAACAGCACAACTCTTGGTCTCAGGCCCTTTGCGCGAGCCGTTCGGATATAGTCGGTGCTCAAGACCTCAAGCATACCGGTTCGAGTTAGTCGCATAATTGCTGGCGCCGCGTAATAGCCGAGGACAATTGTTGGCATGATAAAATGTCGCCATGTATCCGAGCCAGAAGTGGGCAATAGACGGAGTGATACCGATAAAAAGACGATCAGCATCAACGCAAACCAAAAGCTCGGCAGCGCTTGCCCCATGACCGAAAGAAAAAGTGCAATACGGTCAATTAGGCTATTTGGCCGAATTGCTGCTGCGACACCAAGTGGAACTGACAACACAATTGCAAATGTAATTGCAGACACACCCAAAGTCATTGTCGTTGAGAGCCGCTCAGCGATTAGCGCACTGACGTCAGTTCTGAAATAATAACTTTTCCCGAGATCACCACTCATGGCGCGTTGTAGCCAATCAAAATACTGAACCAATATTGGCCGGTCAAATCCATATAGTTGACGTATCGCTTCAATGTCGGCGTCTGACGCTGTTTCACCAGCCATTGCAATTGCAGGGTCGCTTGATATGTAAAGCAAACCAAAGCTGATGAATGAAACGGTTAGGGCTACGAGACCAGCAAGACCAAGGCGTTTTAGCGTGTAATACAGCATTTAAAAACTCTCAAAAGAAACCAGATGGTCACCTGCGCAATAGATTAACGCGCAGGTGACCCCTTATTTTACAGCCACTTTGCAGTGAAAAACCTCGGAATTTCATCCGGTGTTGGATTGAAATCAACATCTTTTGAGAAGGCGTACCAAGTGTTGTAAGACCAAAGTGGGAACATAAACACTTCATCAGAGATCCGCGACAAGGCCGCTTTATAGGCTGCCTTGCGGACCGCAGGATCGACAGATGTGTCACCAATCCCAAGCTGCTTGATCACTTCCGGGTCTTTTGAGTAATCATCTTTGCCACCTGACTGGAAATGGCTGGTGATCGCCGAAACGTCATTGATTGAATATGATCCCCAAGTTCCAAAATTAAATGGTGCACCGCCATCTTGAACCTTGTCCCTGAAAGCGGCATATTTCAGATACTCAAACTTTGTAGTAATGCCTACAGCGTTTAAGTTATTGATCATGGCCTCGGCAAAATCGCGGTTTCTATACGCCAGGAATGGGGTTTCAAATCCATTTGGGTAACCAGCCTCTGCCAATAGCTTTTTTGCTTTTTCTGGGTTGTAATCATATGATTTTATATCTTGCGCACACCCAAACTGCGACGGAAAACAAAGCGAATTAACAACCATTGACTCGCCTTGCACAAGCGCCTTTACAATACCTTCACGGTCAATTGAATGTGCAATGGCGCGCCGCACACGAACATCGTTCATTGGATTTTTGCTATGTCTGCCCATGGCATCAAAGTTCAAATATCCAATGCGCATAGTTGAGGAGTTTTTCGTCGTAAATGCGCCCTGTGCAGCAATCCGTTTTGCTTGATCAGGCTTTACTTTCCAAATCCAATCAATGCCGCCAGAGAACAATTCTGCGAGCTGGGTGTTGCTCTCGGCGATTGTACGCATAACGATATTACCAATGCTGGCAGATCCTTTCGGGCTGCTTGTATGATAGCCATCATATTTCTTGAATTTATAGCGCTTACCCGGCTCAACGCTCGTGACTTGATAAGGGCCTGTTCCAACTGGCTTAAGCGCCATCCCCTCTGGACCTGCCTTGCTGTAATAATCATTTGGATATATAACGACTGGGCCAGACAGAAACTCTAGCGCAGCAGGAAATTCTTTTTTCAAATTTAACCGGACTTTATATTCGCCTAATTTCTCGGCATTGATCCACCAATTAACATTACGAGCAGGCTTGGCTCCATTCGCTGGATCAGCAAGGTAGTTCAGAGTAAAAACCACGTCATCAGCATCAAATTTTTCACCATTGTGAAATTTCACACCCTTGCGTAAATCAAATTCAATGGTCTTTGAATCCACCCATTTGTAGGACGTCGCTAGATTGGGTAAATATTCATTAGTTTTAGGATCCCTATATAGCAGGCCATCCCAAACCATCCTTGAAATCACAATACCTTCGCGAGCTGTGTTGTAGTAGTTGTCGATGGATTCCAGTTCTCTGTCGATAGCTACATTCAGCGTATCATCTGACTTGCCTGCCTGTGCAACAGATACAAATCCTGTTGCAAGCAAGGTGCCAGCAAGAAATGTTGAAAAATACTTTTTCACAGTCATACCACTCTCCCTTTTATTTATTAGTCAGGCCCGTAGCGCCTTTTTAATTCTAAATCTAATCACACCTTACACTAACTGTCGAGGAGGTATTCGAAATTTGTAACGCAAAGAAAAGCTAACTCAATATGGCAGGCGTACTGTCATACATGAGTAACCAATTGCCAAAGCTCTTGATGCACCTGTGAGCCCATTTTTAGTTGCATGATTGCCAACCACACAACATAGTTTGATGACACGGAAAGCCCTAAGACTCAAAATTTGCGCTATGGGCCCTGCCATTGGATGAAATCTTGACCTTTAACACCAAACCCAAAAAGCCGTCAATTTTGACACGACTACGTAGCAAGGATAAAGCACTACAATCAGTCTTCTGGATGCTGATTTCCTGCTGTGC
>DFSK01000182.1:5179-5639 GCA_002378605.1 Alphaproteobacteria bacterium UBA3439 | reverse complement strand
ACCCATTCACCAGCATAGCGCACCCGATCAACCGCCAACGGAAACCGGCGAACATTTGGTGTGTTCAAACCATTCATCAAAGGCTCGACAGCCGCGGCAAGTTCGGCACCGGTAATCACATCAACAACGCCAGGCATGGCAAGCGCCGCACTGGCATCAATGCCATTGATGACCGCCGCCGCATAATGCGATGCCAGCGGCGCAACATGAAGCATATTTGGCCGATCAAGATCAGCAATAAACTTTCCGCGGCCAGCAACAAAGCGGCGATCTTCAACCGGACGACGCGGGGTTGAAAGAAATTTATATTTCTGTTCACTCATAAATCTAACCCCTAAGCCACAGTCGTATCAGACGTCGCGGCATCATTGCGCTGGCCAAGACGTTTGGCCGCAAGCAAGATAGCTTCGACAATCTGAACATAACCGGTGCAACGGCAAATATTGCCTGAAATGGCTTC
>DFSK01000182.1:0-4858 GCA_002378605.1 Alphaproteobacteria bacterium UBA3439 | reverse complement strand
CAAGATCATGCCCGGGGTGCAATAGCCACATTGCAGCCCATGTGTTTCGCAAAACGCATCTTGAATAACACCAAGTTCACCAGCGTGCGCCCCCGACCCACCAATGCCTTCAATCGTGGTGATATCCACCCCTTCAGCCTGAACCGCCAGCATCAGACAGGATCGAACCGCGATGCCGTCAATCAGCACTGTACAAGCCCCACAAACGCCATGTTCGCATCCGGCATGGGTGCCTTTTAATCCGGCTACATCACGAAGATAATCCAGCAAGGTGACGCGCGGCTCGGTAACACCTGAGACGGGCTTGCCATTGATCGTCAAAGTCACATCATTCATTGATTAAGATCCTTTGATATTTCGTCACGCGCATCGCGAAGAGCGCGGATAGCAAGTTCGGTGGCGACGCGTTTGCGGTAAGCCGCGGTGGCGTGCAAATCTTCAACGGTTTCAACCATCTGCATTGCTGCATGAACCGCATCGGTAATGGCCGCATCATCAAGCGGCGTGCCGCATAGAAGATCAACATCCAACCTCTCGGGAAAATCACCAACCGAACCGACTCCAAGATGGATGCTGGTCACGCCTGATCCGGCGGTAAAATTGATCTGCGCCGCCGCCGATGCCAGCGCATAGTCGCTTTTGCGCGGGGCGACCTCATGAAAGCCAGTGCCGCAAACCACCGGTGCCTTGGCAAAACTGAGCCGCGTCAAACATCCGGTTGGCGGCGCAATGGTCAACATCGGGCCAATGAAAAAATCGGACGCATCAAAAACTTCATCGGCGCCCTCAACGCGGTAGGTAATTTCAGCACCCAAAGTCGCCGCAACAAGTGCAATCTCGGCCGAAGGATCGGCATGAGCCACCGACCCGCCAACGGTACCGCGTGCGCGGGTTGGCGGATGGCCAACATAGCCAAGCGCCTTTGCCAAAAGTGGGATATGCATTTTGACCAATTCGGATTTCTGCGCCACTGCCTGCCGCACCATTGCGCCGATTTCAATATGGGTTTCGGTTTCGACAAGTGCGGTTAATTCGGGGATATGCGCGATATCAATTAGCAATGATGGGCGTGATAGCCGCATCGACAACATCGGGATCAATGATTGTCCACCAGCCAGAATGCGCGCATTGTCATCGCTGGCAAGAAGGCCGCATGCCTCGTCAATTGTCGCGGGGCGTTTATAGTCAAAGCGAACGGGTTTCATCCGGCTCTTTCCGTTTTGTTAGCAAATGAAGTTGGTCTTCATTGAATGACAATGGAATCACAACCAAATTGTTGGGGTACCCGTTGGGTCATGGGGTAATTCGAAGGCCATTATACGCAATCAATACATGCAGATTAGAGAATGGTCGTGCCGTCTTGTCAAATTAAAACCGGCAAATATGACGCCCTAAATAATCGGGCTTCATCGGGAAACGCAAAAGGCCGACCCATCGGGCCAGCCTTTAAAAACCATCACGGTAATCGTGATCAATCATAAAATGTGACGTTACAGGCCAATCACCTTGACCGCTTGTTGCGCTGGTAGATCAATTGATTTTTTCCGGCTGATATAGCCTTCCATTAGATCATAAATGGCTGGCCCTTCGACATTCTCATTCACCGATGCCCAACCGCCAACAACATATTTTCGGTCAGCATCCAGCTTTTCGCCCGTTTTTGTCATGGTCAAATCACTGATACGGTTACCCATGCTGGCTTTTGGCGCGCAGGTGTAATTCATGCCGCCAACCCGAACCATGTCACCGCCTTGTTGATAGAATGGATCAATATTGAAAAGATTATCGCAAACATCTTCAAGGATGGTCTTGATCTGGGCACCGGTCATTTCGGTACGATAGACATTCGGATAGCTCATGCTTGTCTGGGTATAAAGATCATCAATTGTGATATCCTGACCCGGAAGAAGCGTTGTTCCCCAGCGGAATCCCGGGCTAAGCGAAATTTCAACGTCACGTTCTTCCATAATGCCCTGACAAATCAGATCATCCCAGGTGCCATTGAAATTACCGCGCCGATATAAAAGCCCGCTTGTGCTGCCAATCACGCGGTTGCATTCGGCTTCATAGGGAGCCCGTAACGAATCAATATGCGCCGACATTTCAGGATCAGGCGTAATCACATCAGAAAAGACCGGGATCAAGGTTGAGCTATAATCAACTACCTCGCCGCCTTTCACATCAAGGTCAATGCGGCCAAGATATTTGCCATGCGATCCTGATGATAACAGCAATGTTTTATTGATCTTTAGTGCCTGCGGCACCGCATCATGCGTATGGCCGGTCAAGATCACGTCAATGCCGGTCACGACCGTTGCCAATTTCTGGTCAACATCAAACCCGTTATGCGATAATAGAACAACAATCTGGGCACCGGCATCACGCGCGGCATTCACATTTTTCTGCACGGTTTCAGGGCGGATGCCAAATGACCATTGCGGCACCATGTAACGCGGATTGGCAATTGGCGTATAAGGGAAATGCTGGCCAATAACCGCAACCTTGACCCCGCCTTTTTCAAAAAAAGCGGTGCTTTCAAAAACCGGCTCTTCCCATTCAGTGTCAAACACATTGCCGCCAAGGAAGGGGTAATTCATCGATTCGATGATTTCATTGACCCGATCAACACCAAAGGTAAATTCCCAATGCCCCACCATCGCATCGGGTTTGAGCATCGCCATCGCATCGACCATATCCTGACCATTGGTTTTCAACGATGTATAAGATCCCTGCCATGTGTCACCGCCATCAAGAAGCAACACCTTATCATCACCACGATCGGCACGGATTGATTTCACCAAAGTTGCGGTTCGGTCAAGCCCGCCCAGCCTGCCATAGGTTTGCGCTAGGTTCGCGTAATCGACCATTGTATGGGCATAGGCAAGCGGCGTTCCGGGTGCAATGTCAAAATGCGCCAGAAAATCTTCGCCAACAAGATGCGGTGGCCGCCCTTCAAAGGCACCAACACCGTAATTTTCTGATGGTGGCCGGAAATAAAGCGGCTTTAGCTGAGCATGCATATCGGTGATATGCAAAAGCGTAACCTGCCCTTTGCTATCAAATTTCAGCAAATCATCTTGAACCATAGCCTGTTTGGCGGCGGCACGATTCCAGTTTGATGTGGTGCCATAAATACCCGCCGTAACAGCGGCCATTTGCATAAATTCACGACGAGACAACATAAGGCGATTTCCTATTCAAAGTGATTAACTGTCGGCGGCGATGTAACGCCACACTGACTGGTTTGTTTCCACACGGCCAAAACCGGGTGCTGGCAAATGGGTTGCGGCAAGCCCGATTTTATCAACGGCAAGCCGGTCAAGAAGGCGCTTGCGCGTTAAAGCGGCTTTTTCCCGATCCATATCTGCGGGGTTGTGCCACTCTGGATGCTCTATAGAAATAATAGGATGTGTCAAAGCATCCCCAGCAATGAGAACCGGGCCTGCCGCGTTATGTATCAAAAACGATACATGGCCAGGTGTATGACCAGCCGTATCAACAGCCTCTATGTCGGACAAGATTTCATCACCGCCTTTAAAAAACGATATTTGGTCACGAAGCTTATCAAAGCGTGATTTCGCGCCAACTGCAAAACTCTCCCGCCCGGGAACCATCATTGTTAACGCATCGTCTGAATCCCAGAAATCCCATTCGGCCTGACTGATATGATAAGCAGCATCAGGCATCAACAGATCATCAAAATCGTCAAGAATGCCCCAGATATGATCAGGATGCGCATGGGTGAAAATCACATCGGTAATCGAGCTGATATCAACATCAGCTGCCTCAAGTGCCGCCGGCAATTCACCAAGAGTCGGCAAAAAATTCAGGCCTGAACCAACGTCAAACAAGATCTTCCGTTCACCGATTTCCAGCAAATTAACATTTACCGGCCGACGCCAGATACCATCAGAAACCTTCGCAGCCTGCAGAAATTTTTGACGATCATCATCAAAAATATCATAAAAAACAGACTCGATTGGTAAGTTCATCGAACCATCCGAAAAACTAGAAAGCTTGCCACCAGCGAAAGGCTGGCTTGATGCCATGAGCCTAGTCGGTAATGCGGCAAGCGTCATGGTGGCCGCAGCAGAGGCGGCAAATTGACGACGAGTGAAGCGCATTGTCATATTGTCATCCTATGTCTTATTCGGGCGCGGCCAGACCCAATATTTCTGGCCGGATACCGAATCAGTCTATTGCTTATCAGGCGTCACATCAATGATGCGCGCACGGCCAATAATCTTGGTTGAAACCTCGCAATTTTGCATACATGGCGCACTGGCCAGCTGGCCATCAGGCCGGGGATCAGGCAGCATAAAACCATTCTGATTTGGCATTTTGACACTGCCAATGGTTTCGTTACTGAGGGCAAATTCATCGTCAATCACGTCATTCATATACAAAATATAGGCAACAACCTGATAGGTTTCGTCATGTGTCAATGACTGCGCCTCGCCAAAGGGCATGGCACGATAGACATAATCATAAACCGTCGATGCATAGGGCCAGTAGCTGCCAACCGTTTTCACCGGATCAGCCGTAACCAATGATCCAAGACCACCAGCTAGAACCGGCCAGCGGTCGACGCCTTCGCCAAAATCGCCATGGCAACCAGCGCAGCGTTCGGCATAAACCTCTTCGCCGTCAGCCGCAGTGCCGCTGCCAATTGGCGCGCCTTTCCCATCAGGGCGAACGTCAATATCCCAACCGGCTATCTGTTCGGCAGTTGCTAATGTGCCAAGACCAAATGGCCGGTCAGCCGCATTTACCGAGCCGGATAACGCCATGGCAAATCCTGCGAAAACGCCCGTGGCAACCATGGATTTTGCAAAATGCCGCATCTTAACCAAGCCGT
>DFSK01000177.1:15725-22253 GCA_002378605.1 Alphaproteobacteria bacterium UBA3439 | reverse complement strand
TCGGCCGAAGAATTATTCGCTGCTTTTGCCGAACATGGCGAGGATGATGTGGTTGTCTTTGCGCATTGCGGCGGACGCTATGCCGATATCGAGCTGGCGCATGATGGCCGTTTTGAAAAGGCCATGGAAATCCATTCAAGCTGGGGCAGTTTCGAATGGCTGGTGCAAGATGCTTTTCGGCTTGGCTATCGCGTTGGGATTGTTGCCAATTCGGATGGGCATAAAGGGCGACCGGGCGCCAGCTATCCGGGCGCGGCGCTGTTTGGCGCTGTTGGCGGACTGACTTGTTTTTTGATTGATAAGCTGAGTCGTGAAACGATTTTAGAGGCAATCCGCAAACGTCACCATTATGCCACGACTGGTGGTGAAAATGGCCGCCCGCTGATCACGCTTGATGCAGATTTTCCGCAAGGCGGCACAAAGTTTCATGATGATCCGCGGCATGGCCGCGACAAAGGCATGGCGGCCAATCAGGCGATCATGGGCGATATCGTTCATCTGCCATCAGGTGATGTGTCAATCAAGGTTGATATCCGCGCCAGTGTGGCCATTGAACGGGTTGATATTTTCAATGGGTTAAACTTGATTGAAACGATCCGCCCCTATGCAAAAGAAGATCTTGGCAGCCGTATTCGCGTGGTTTGGGAAGGTGCTGAATATCGGGGTCGGTTCCGGCAGGTGATTTGGGACGGTTCAGCCTTCCTGTCTGAAAATGAAATCATATCGGCAAACCCAATCAATTTTTTCAATAAGGATAAAACGCTGAACCAGCCTTCACCTGTTGAATTGAACTGGCGTGCTTTGACCACAGGCAATATTGGTGGATTCGACATGATTCTTGCTGACCCCTATAGCGGTACATTGAAAATCGAAACACCATTGATCAAGGCTGGTGTGCCTTTGGAAGATATCGGATTCGAGGATGAAATTTTTGATAATAGTGGGGTTTTGCCGCGCTATCTAAAGCTGTTCCGCCTGCCGACAATCAACCCGCATCAATCGATGCAGTTTGAACGCAGCATTTCATTAGAGCCGCAAGGCGATAATCCTATCTTTATTCGGGTTACGCTGGAAGATGGCACATTATGCTGGACCAGCCCGATCTATCTTTACCGCTAGCCTGCCCTATCACAAATGCATGCACATCGCGCCCTTGGATTAAGCTCCATAGGTGCATTTGCGCAAATATTCGGTCACTTCGGTTCGGGTGCCGAATTGGGTAAGTGTGCTGGAATGGATCGGCTGGCGCATATTCAGCGAAATTGTATGGCCCATCTTTTTGCAGATTTCGCGGAACATCAAGGAATAGCCAAGCGTTACGCTGATCCGACGCGCCATTTGATATAGCAGCGAATTGCGCCCATCAAAATAAAACGGGATGGTCGTTGTGTCGGGAACCTGTGCCAGTTTTGCGGCAAAGGTTTTCCATTCGGTATCAATGGCATCGCCAACAACATTTGGCGCCAGCGAAATTGCACCAGCCGGAAAAACAATTACCGCGCCACCATCCTTCAAATATTTTGCCGCATCGGCTCTTGTCTTTAGATTGCTGGCCAGTGCGGCTTCGGTTTCATCAAAATCAACAGGCAGAATTTTATCCATAACGGCTGGCGCCTGACGAAGGACGCGATGGGTGATGATTTTGTAATCTTGACGAACCTCGGCCATTAAGGCGCAAAGCACCAAACCGTCAATCACGCCATAAGGATGGTTGGCAATGGCAAGTACCCGCCCAGTGGCTGGAATTGAGGCCGCAATACCATCAACATAGCTTCGTGTTAGATCGATTGAAATATCAAGCCGCCCAAGCGCGTCTGACCAGAAGTTTTGCGGCGGCAGGTCGTCATTCACATAGTCAAAATAGATTTTACGGATGCGTGGCTGTCCGGTGATTTTTTCGATCGATCTGATGAAATGGTTTGAAACCATACCCAGTTCCCCGTTCGCAAAGGAAAAAATAGGGTGCAAATCTGTGGATTGAGACGCGTTGGGTCGCATGCGTGGCGGGTTCCCTCAAAACCTGACGAATGTGGCCTAAAAGATAGCAGTTTTAAGGTGCGATGACAGCAGCAATTTCGTGTTTTATCGGTAAAAATCGAAATTTACGAAAAATATGTTCCGGTAGCACGCAGGCATTGTCTGAAATGTCAAAGCGCATCAGTTTCGGTTATGACCGTTCGAGGATCAAAGTTTTTTGACATGAAATGAATTGAAATGACGCGATGCGCTAGTTTTTTTACTGACTCGCTTTTGCTCAGATAAAACCGTTTTTTTACCCGTGTGAACGACAGGTTTTTTATGAACTCTTGTTTGAAGGTGTTTTTTATTGCTGACGGGGTGTCTCCGACAGGCAGGTTGATCGTTGAAAAGCTTAGCCAGATTGGTCACCGCGTATACTTTGGTATCCACCCGAGCCAAGATGCTGTAGCTATGGGTACATCAGTGGCCACGGCCATGCCGCTTGATCTTGCTGATGATAATTCGGTTGCACTTGCATCCACCGGTCTGTTGAAGGCAGAGCGGCGTATCGACACCATCGTGAACAACCTGCGCGATCCTTTGTTTGGCGCGTTGGAAATGGTTAGCCCAAAAGCAGCTGAAGCCCATCTCAATGCAACACTAATTGGCATGGTGCGTTTGCAGAATTCCTTTTTGCCGGTTATGCGCGCGCAGAACGCAGGCCGTATTGTAACAATCATGCCAAGAACAAATCTGGAAAATGCATCGCTTCGCGGCTGGCAACGCGCGGTTCGAGTGGCCAAATTTGCGCTGTCTGAAGCTTTGGCCGATGAATTGGATGGAACCGACATAAGTGTCGAAGTGATAGATGTTCCTTGTTTCGAAAAGAACAGAAAGCGACCGCACAGTGATTTGGATAAGGATATGCATCTAACGACAATGCCCGATTCTTGGGATTATTTTGTGCGTCATATCCAAAATTTATTTGCGAAAATGCCGTCAGCAGATGATCAGTCCGATCATTTGGTTAACGCGCTATTGAGCCAGCCTCAGTCTCTGAAAAAATTCCAGAAAAAAGAATTATATAGCCGGTTAAATATGTTGTTCAAGCCGCTTGGCCTAGGCCGCAGTTTGTAATGACATACTATTGCAAGCAATAGGCTTTATGATATGACCCACTCATATCTTGCGTCTGTTTGCCGTGATCTGGGCCTTGAGTTTGCTGGGCATGATGAACAATCTAACAAAGAAAATAACCATCAATTAGCCCCTTTTAATGTTAGCAGCAATGCCGAACATGAACTCCTTTTGGCGCGGATTCTAGATGATAGCGGTCGGCCCGATCTTGCGATTCTTGCCGGAAAAGCCGCAGCGGCAACACCAACGCATCTTGGCTATTTCACATTTAACAGCGCGCTAAATTTGCGTCAGGCAATTGATCGTTTGATAGAATATTATCCTGTTCTAGAAGCAAGTCAGGCGCGGCTATGCAATGATTTGCAAAATGGTTTCGTTCGGTTTGATTGGCAGGGGCAAGCGCAATTTTCATCGATTCATTCTGGCATCCAAATGGTGCAGCTGGTGCAGATGGCGCGGTTATCTACACGCGCCGAAATCATCCCCAAAATTGTGTCATTTGCAGCTGACATTGACCCAGCTGTGGTTGCAAGCTATCGCGCTTTTTTCGGTGTGGAGATCACCGTTGATGACGGGTTTTATCTGGCGTTTTCTGCGGCAGATTTAGATCGCAAATTCATACATTTCGACCAGTCAATTTGGAAAATAATCAAGACTGACATGGACCAAAGATTGTTTTTGCATTTTAATCAAATGCCGATTGAACAAAGAGTGTGCCGTGCGATTGAAGTTTTGCTGGCGAAAGGGCCGGTTTCACTTGGCGATGTTGCCGCCTATCTTGCTATTGGCCGCCGAACCTTGCAACGCCGATTGAAGCAGGACAATATCAAATTTGGTGACCTTCTTGATCAAGTGCGGCTTGGCTTGGTCAAACAACAGCTGCAATCAAAATCGCTGAGCCGCGCCACGATTGCTTATCAGCTGGGATTTGAAGATCCAAATTCGTTTTACCGGCTTTATCGGCAATGGGTAGATGATGGCAAATTATCATGATGTGCTGGCTGGAAAATCTTTGATGGCTTGCCTTGATAAAAATTACGGCATCAGCTCGCGGATTGGCGTGCCAGCGATCATCGCCTCGACGGCGTCTAACGTCTCGCCATAGAAAATATCCATCGTTTCGCGGGTGACATAGCCGATATGTGGCGTCATCAAAAGATTTGGTGTGTTACGAAGCGGATCTTTGGCCGGAACTGGCTCATGGTCGTAAACGTCAATCGCGGCGCCAGCAATTTGTCCGGTCGCAAGCGCATTGGTTAGAGCCTCCATATCAATAATGGGCGCGCGCGATGTGTTTACCAGATAGGCATCGGGTTTCATCATGGCCAATTCTTCTGCGCCAACCAGATGGTGAACGCGCGAAGATAATTTCAGATGAATTGAAATAAAATCGGAACTGCGGAAAAGCGTCTCACGATCAACATAGGAAACGCCGACCGCATCGCATCTTTCTTTTGTCAGATTTTGCGACCAGGCCTGAATCTCCATGCCAAAGGCCTTGGCATAGCCGGCCAATTGCGCGCCAAGCCTGCCAAGCCCCAAAATGCCAAGCCGAGCGTTACGAAGGTCACGCCCCAGATGCGTCTGCCACCCCCCGTTGCGCATCGCTGTTGCGCCCGCAAAAATTTGCCGTGCCTGCATTGCGATTAAGGTGAAGGCAAGTTCGGATGTGGCATGACCGGGAGAGCCGGTGCCGCTAACCATCAGCCCGCGCGATTTGGCAGCGTTAATATCAAGCGCGGCGTTCCGCATACCGCTTGTCACAATGCCTTTCAGATTTGGCAGCTGATCCATTAATGTGGCATCAATCGGTGTGCGTTCTCGCATCATGCAGATTATGTCATAGGGTTGTAATCTTGCGACAAGCGCGGTGCCGGCAATGGTGTCATGAAACACATCAACGGCGACATCAGGCCCGAGTCGGCTCCAGTCACAACTTTTCAAGGCACAATCGAGCCAATCATCCAAAATTGCAATTTTCATGGTTTTGATCCTTGTGTTCTTTATGTTCAAAATGGTCAGTGCGATGATTTGACGTTGTCAGATATGAGATTGCGCTTTTTGGCAAAGGCAATAACAAAGGGAAGGCCGAGAAATACCAGCATCACCCTGATGGTATGATGAAAGGCAACAAAGGCAACATCAAATCCGAAAATCAGCGCCAGCAAGGTCACTTCATAAAGGCCGCCCGGGACAAAGGCCAAAAGCATTTTGATGAAATCAATGCCGGTCAGCGCCGATAATCCATAGGCTGTGATGCCATAGGTGCCAAGAACGATAAAAGAATTAACAAGCGCGTCACGCAAATAGACGGCAAGCTCGACAAATGGAACGCGGGCAAGCCGCGCACCAACCGAGCCGCCGATGGCAACCTGCGCCAGGATAACGAATTCACTAATTCGCGGTATTTCGACAAAGCCAAGGACATGTAACGCCGAGCTGATCATCAATGGCCCAATGAGATGCGGCATCGGGATGCGTAATAGCCGCGCTAATGGCAGGCCACAAATGGCAATTGCAAGAAAAGATAAAAGCGTTTTGATATCAAGGCTGACGAGGCTTGGCATGGTTTGCAGCGCCATGTTTGATGCGGCGACCGCGGCCTGACCTTCAACCAAGGCCAGAATTAATGGCGTTGAACAAAATACCAGCGCAACACGAACCAGATGGAACAGGGCCACAACATAGTCCTTTTCAACCAGATCACGGCTGATGGTAATCACTTCGGCCTGCCCGCCGGGGATGCAGCTTAGCAAGGCCATAATGAAACTGTAATTGCGGATCCGCATTAGGTAGAAAAGACCAACAAGCGTTGCCAGAATCGTGGCAAAAAACATCGCCGCAACCGTAATGCCTGCCGATCCGATATGCGCCAGAACATCGGGTCGGAAATTAGCGCCAATGAGGGTGCCAAGCCCAAGAATAACCGGCACATGAACCCAGCGCGGAATACCAACGCGCGACCGAATGGGCGGAATGATCCCGCCAATAATCCAAACGCCAAACAAGCTGCCGAGCAAGAAGGGCGCTGGTAGGCCAAAAATCTTAAACACATAGCCGGTAATGAAGGCGATGCTTGAAGTGACAACAATGTTCTGGATATCCGACAGCACTGGCCGCATGGAAACTCCTATAGGTGGGGTGGTTTGGCCTGATATCAGACCTAATGAAGGTTAGACATGAAATGGGCTAGTCCATATTGTCCTTATGTCCAGATGCGATGATTTGTAATCGAGCCTTGACCGCATTTTGCAGATGGGCGCTGGCGGCCTGTTTGGCGGCGATGGAGTCATGTGTCTGGATGGCATTGTTGATGGCGTCATGCTCGGCACCGATTTCACCTACCCGCTCGGCAAGGCTATAGGCGGTTGGGCCAAGAAGCACCATCAAGGTGCTCAGGCGCTGCAAGGTCTCGACCAAAAAGGAATTATG
>DFSK01000177.1:0-15398 GCA_002378605.1 Alphaproteobacteria bacterium UBA3439 | reverse complement strand
CCATCATTGACGAGGATCGATTCTTTGGCTCTGATCTCGGCAATGAATTCGCGTTCGGCAGGGCTCGCTTGTGCAGCGGCTAATTCAGCCGCCATTGATTCCAGCTTGGCGCGCAATTGATAAAGCGCGTGAATATCTTGATAGCCGAGTGTGCGGACACGAAGCCCACCATCATCACCGATAGATAAAATGCCTTCGGCTTTCAATGCTGAAATGGCTTCGCGAAGCGGTGTTCGGCTAACGCCAAGCTGCTGGCCAAGGTCAATTTCCTTTAGCCGCGCACCGGGCGCAATGTCGCCAGCGGTAATGGCCGCAATCAGAACATGCCTGATCCGCGACGTTGCCGGCAGATTGCCGCCATGGTGATTTTGGACTGTTAGATCATGTGCCGCCCAGTCGGTTGACATGAACGCCTCCTTTTTCCTATATTGTATGCAATTGTATGCAATAGATCAAGGCGGTCTTATGCCCAACGACATCACTCAACCCATTGCCGAAAAAAGCTGGGACATCATCGTAATTGGCGGCGGCAATGCTGGTGTTTGCGCGGCCATCACAGCTGCCGAACGCGGCTGTTCGGTGCTGGTGATCGATTCAGCGCCGCGTGATATGCGCGGTGGCAACACACGCCATACGCGTAATTTGCGTGCTATGCATGATGAACCAACCGATGTGTTGACCGATCGCTATAGCTTTGAAGAATATTGGGAAGATTTGATGCGGGTGACCAAAGGGGTGACCAATGAACATCTTGCCGAGGTAACGTTGCGTGGCTCGCAAGAGCTGACCCATTGGTTGGGTGACCGCGGTGTTCGGTTTCAATCAGCACTGTCTGGCACGTTGAATCTTAGCCATACAAACGCTTTTTTCCTTGGTGGTGGGCGGGCGATGCTGAATGCGCTTTGCCGGCATGCCGAATCGATTGGCGTTACCCTTATCTATGACGCCGAAGTTACCGATATCGAGCTTGAAAATGGGTTTTGTGAGGCGATTAAGGTCGAATGGCAGGGACAATCACTGCGGTTGAATTGCAAACAGCTTATTACCGCTGCTGGCGGTTTTGAAGCCGATCTTGATTGGCTTGCCGAGGGCTGGGGTGACGCAGCGAAAAATTTTCTGGTGCGGGGCACACCCTATAATAAGGGCAAGGTATTGCGGGTGTTGCTTGATCGCGGCGCACAGCCGGTTGGCGCGCTTGATCAATGTCATGCGGTGGCAATTGATGCGCGGGCGCCAAAATATGATGGCGGTATTGCCAGCCGCGTTGATGCGGTGCCGTTTGCCGTTGTGTTAAACAAGGACGCCGAACGGTTTTATGATGAAGGTGAAGATTTCTGGCCAAAACGCTATGCAATCTGGGGCCGGCTTGTGGCGGGTCAGCCTGATCAGATTGCCTATGCCATTATTGATTCAGATGGGGTGAAACGGTTCATGCCATCGGTATTTACCGCGATCACAGATACCAGCATTGAAGGTTTGGCAAGCCAGCTTGGCCTCGATCCAAAAGCCGCCAAAAAGACTGTTGATGCGTTTAATGCGGCTTGTCCTGATGGCCCGATCGACCAGATGAAGCTTGATGGCAAGGCCACAAATGGTCTTACACCTGAAAAAACCAACTGGTCAGCACCAATCAGCAAACCGCCTTTTTATGGCTATCCTTTGCGGCCAGGCATTACCTTTACCTATATGGGTGTTGCGGTGAATGATCGGGCGCAGGTTTTGATGCGGGACGGCAAACCCGCCGCAAATTTATTTGCTGCGGGTGAAATTATGGCAGGCAATGTTCTTGGACAGGGCTATTTGGCTGGCATTGGGATGACAATTGGCGGTGTTTTTGGCCGTATTGCAGGAGCGGAGGCAGCGCGTGTCCTTAACCGATAATATCGAAGCTGACGGGTTTGATCTCAAAGCTCTTCTTGACCCTGAGGCGGCTGGCGAAGTCATTCGGGTAATGCAGATTTGCAATGCTTGTCGTTATTGCGAGGGGTTTTGCGCGGTGTTTCCGGCAATGACCCGTCGGCGTCAATTTGACGAGGGGGATGTCGGCTATCTTGCCAATCTGTGTCATAATTGCGGGGCTTGCTATCATGCGTGCCAATATGCGCCGCCGCATGAATTTGGCGTGAATGTCCCCCAAGCGCTTGCCGCTGCCCGTAATGACAGCTATGCGGCCTATGCGTGGCCTGCACCATTGGCGGGTCTGTTCAGACGTAATGGCCTGTTTGTCACGCTTGGCGTGTCTGCTGGTTTGGCGCTAACGGTTGGGCTGATGCTGGCGATGATTGCGCCGCAACTTTTCTGGGGCATTCATTTGGGTGAGGGCGCTTTTTATCAAATCATGCCCCATACGATGATGGCCGCGGTGCCCTTGGCAATTTCGGCATTTGTTGTGGTTTCATTTATCATGGGTTGGCGGCGCTATTGGCGTCATACAGGGGCGAAATGGGGCGGTTTTCCTGATCTGGTCGATGCGGTCAAAGCTTCGGCAACGCTTCGTCATCTTGGCGGTGATACGTCGAGTGGAATTTTGTCTGGGCCGGGTTGTCCGACCGGCGATGATCGGTCAAGCAATGCGCGGCGCATCTATCACCAATTGACGATGTATGGGTTTTTATTGTGTTTTGCCGCAACTTCGGTTGGCACGATCTATCATTACGGCTTTGGCCGTGAGGCACCATATGGCTATTTCGAACTGCCAGTGGTTTTAGGAACAATTGGTGGGATCATTTTATGTATTGGTACCGCTGGCCTGTTTGCTGAAAAGCGGCGCTTGCATCCGGCGGTTCGTCACGATGAAGGGCTTGGCATGGATTACGCCTTTATCGTGTCTTTGTTCTTTGTCAGCTTTACCGGCCTGTTGTTGCTGGCGGTGCGCGAGACCAGCTTTATGGGTGTGACGCTTGCCATTCATCTTGGCGTTGTTTACGGCTTTTTCCTGATTTTGCCCTTTTCAAAATTTGTTCACGGGCTGTATCGCTTTGCCGCTTTGATTGCCAGTGCCGGTGAGGCGCGCCGCAGCTAGCCGCCGTTAATAGCCAAATGTTTGTGAAATGACCTTGGCTGCTTCAGCCAAAAGGCCGCGCCGTGCCAAAGCATCATCAAGATTGAATCGCTGTTTTGGCCCATGCATGGCAAGCGCGGCAACATAACGACGCTGCGAGTCCAGAACCGGCACGGCGATGGCGATCATGCCTTCATGGAATTCTTCCATATCGAGTGCATAGCCATTTTTGCTGACCCGCTGTAATTCATCTTCAAGCGTATCAATGCTGGTATGGGTGCAGCTGGTATAGGCGCGCAAATCTAAACTTGCCAAAAGGATACGCCGCTTTGCCGCTGGAAGATTGGCAAGATAGGTTTTGCCGCTTGCCGTGCAATGAAATGGCACATGCGTTCCCACCGGAAGCAAAACCCGAAACGGCCAGTTGGTTTCGACGCGGTCGGCATAGATCATGCCTTTGATTTCCGGCCTGACAAAATTGACCGTCTCGCCTGTTTCGCGGGCGATATTCTGCAAAATTTGATGGCGCGTGGTCTGGCCAGCGGCATGTTGTGTCAATCCCGCCGCAAGCCCAAGAAGCCGCTTTGTCGGATGCAGGCGGCGTGCTTGTTTCACCAGATAACCCTCGGCAATCAAGGTTTGACATAATCGGTGCAGGCTTTGTTTTGGCCAATCAAGCTTTTCATTGATTTCGGTTGGGGTCAGCGGCCGACCTGCATCAGCAATCACTTCAAAAATTCTCAAGATTCGCAGGTTTGGTGCTGTCGATTCAGTCATTATTACCCTCTTTTGCTGCCCTTTTCGGCACAGAAAAATGATGCCCAAAAACATATTTCACTTGAATAAGGCGTGTTTTCGTGCATGTGTTTTTATTTAAATAGCAGAAAAGAGACTAAAAGTCTCAAAAAATAAATAATCTTAGCAAAAAAGCTATTTAAGGGGGGCAGGTTGGAGTTTGATTACGTCATCATCGGCGCTGGTTCAGCGGGCTGTGTGATTGCTAATCGCTTGTCTGCAAACCCATCTGTTTCGGTAGCTTTGGTTGAGGCAGGGGGCGAGGATCGCTATCCGTGGATCCATATCCCTGTCGGTTATTTCAAGACTATGGGCAATCCGAAAACCGATTGGTGCTATCGCACCCAGCCTGATCCGGGCCTGAATGGGCGTTCGATTAACTGGCCGCGTGGCAAGGTGCTTGGCGGCAGCAGTTCGATCAACGGTCTTTTATATGTTCGTGGACAGCCACAAGATTTCGATCATTGGCGGCAGCTTGGCAATGCTGGCTGGAGCTGGGAAGATGTGTTGCCTTTATTCCGCCGTGCCGAAAATTGGGAAGGCACCCCATCGCCTGAACGCGGCGTTGGCGGCCCGTTGAATGTGTCTGAAAACAAGGTTGATCGCGATATCATCGGCGCATGGGTTGATGCGGCGGCGCAAGCGGGCTATCGCCGGACAGGTGATTATAATCGTGAAGATCAAGAAGGTGTTGGCTTTTTTCAGATGACGATGAAAAACGGCATGCGCTGTAGCGCGGCGGCTGCCTATCTAAAGCCAATTCGATCGCGCAAGAATTTACATATCATTACCCGTGCCCATACCGACAAGATTGAATTTGACGGCAAGCGCGCCATCGCCGTGATGACGCGTGTTCGCGGTAAAAGCCAGCGAATCAAAGCCGGTCGCGAAATCATTCTTTCGGCAGGTTCGATCGGATCGCCGCAGATCTTGATGTTATCGGGTATTGGCGACCAGAATGATCTTGGCAAGCATGGCATTACAGCAACGCATCATCTGCCCGGTGTTGGCCGGAATTTGCAAGATCATCTGCAAGCGCGCCCCGTTTTCAAATGTAATGCCAGCACGATTAACACGGAAACCAAAAACCCGCTCCAACTGGCATCAATCGCGCTTGAATATGCTTTTAAAAGATCAGGGCCAATGGCAATGGCGGCCAGTCTTGGCACGGCCTTTTTAAAAACGCATGACGGGTTGGAAACACCTGATATCCAATTTCATCTGCAGCCCTTTAGCGCCGATAGCGTTGCCGCGGGAAGCCATGATTTTTCGGCCTTTACCGCATCGGTTCTGCAATTACGGCCGGAAAGCGCGGGTCACCTCGAGCTGGTTTCGGCCAATGCTGATGATTATCCGGCAATTCATCCGAACTATCTTGCCACTAAAACCGATTGCGACACGATTGTTGCCGGAATCAAGATCGCCCGCGCGATTTGTCAGGCTGAACCGGTAAAATCATTGATAACCGAGGAATATGCCCCCGGGACTGCTGTGGCTGCTGATGATGATGCGGCCATTTTGGATTGGGCGCGTAACACCGCAACAACGATCTATCACCCCACTGGCACCTGTAAAATGGGGCAGGATAAAATGGCGGTTGTTGATGAAAAATTGCGGGTTTATGGCGTTCAAGGCCTTCGCGTTGCCGATGCGTCGATCATGCCAACCATCACGTCGGGAAATACCAATGCGCCAACAATCATGATTGGTGAAAAACTATCAGATTTGATATTGGAGGCCGTGTGATGAGCATCTCTGGTCTGGATATTTCGCAATACGGCCTTGCCGAGGTAACCGATATTTTGCAGATCATTTTTGCCGATATCATTCTGTCCGGTGATAATGCGCTTGTTATTGGTATGGCAGCGGCAGGATTGGCCGCCGCACAACGCAAACGTGCGATTGCCATTGGCATGGCGATGGCGGCAATTTTGCGTATTCTATTTGCGATTGTCGCGGCGCAATTGCTGGCGATCAAAGGTATTTTACTGATTGGTGGCGGCTTGTTGGCATGGGTTTGCTATCGCTTTTACCATGATTTGAAAGAGTTCAACCGAAACAATGACCAAGCACTGGCTGATGGCGAAGCAAAGTCTGATGATCGTGGAAAGCCGGTGGAAAAGAATTTTGGCCGTGCCTTGCTTACCATTCTGGTTGCTGATGTTTCGATGTCGATTGACAATATTGTGGCGGTGGCGGCGATTGCCCGTGACAACACGGCGCTTCTTGTTTTTGGCCTTGGGTTGGCGATTGCCTTTATGGCGTTTAGCGCGTCACTGATTATGAAAATTATGATCCGTTATCGTTGGCTGTCATATCTGGGATTATGGTTCCTGATCTATCTGACAATCACGATGCTTTATGACGGTTTAATCGACCTTGGGCTGATCACGGCTATTTTCTAGCAATGATGCCAAGGGCAGGAAAAGGATGAGTTCATCAGACAAGCAGAAGCGAGGTTTGGTTCGATTGTCTGAATTGGCTGTAGGCGACAAAAATTATGTTGAAAGACCCTCATCAACATGGTGCGGCTACAGAGAATAAAAGAGGGTAACACTCAAAAGACTTAGGAGGAACCTGATGAATAAAATAATAAAATCATTCGCTTCATGTGTGGCCGTTGCCACCGCGTCGTTAATGATCGCAAACAGCGCTTTGGCAGCAAAGACGCTAAAAATCCAATTAGCTGTTCCAACATCTTCTGATGAGGCAAAAATTGTTCAAGATTTTGCAGATGATGTGGAGAACTTAACCAAAGGTGAGGTCAAGCTTGAGCTTTTGCCGGCGGGGGCAGTGGTTGGTGTCAGCGATATTATTGATGCGGTCGACAGCGGTCTTGTCGACGGTGGATTTGCATGGACTCATTATTGGTCTGGCAAGCATCCTGCAGCCATGTTGTTTGGCTCACCAGTAGCAGGTGCAGGTGTCGGCATTGATAATATCGCGTTCATGTCATGGTTTCAGTATGGCGGTGGCTCAGAGCTTTATGACCAGCTTTGGAAAGAAATGAAGCTGAATGTCAAAGGCTTCATGCTTCAGCCCGTTGGCCCAGAGGCGCTTGGCTGGTTTAAAGAGCCGATCAATTCAATGGACGATTTCCGCAAATACCGGTTCCGGACACCTCCTGGAATTCCAGGTCAATCATACAAAGATATCGGCGTAGCGTCTGTATCGATGGGTGGTGGTGATATTCTACCAGCCCTTGAAAAAGGAACGATTGATGCTGCCGAATGGTGCTGTCCAAAACCTGACTCAATTTTCGGTTTCCAGAAAGTGCTAAAGCATTACTATTTGCAGGGTTTGCATCAGGTTGTTGTTAACGCTGACATCTATTTCAATGGTGATGTCTATAACTCACTTACGGCACAACAGAAGAAGTCAATTGAGGTGGCAGCTAATGCGTCACTCATGAAGGCAATTTCATACCGTATTATTGAAAATGGAAAAGCACTGAAAGACCTGACTGATAATCATGGTGTGATCCTTCACGACACTCCAGCCGATTACTTCCCAGCATATATGGAGGCAGCGAAAGCGTCTCTTGAGAAAAATGCCGCAGACGATGCGTTCTTTGCGAAAGTATGGCAATCCCAGAAAGATTTTGCCGCGATTGCAGTCCCGTTCTGGGCAGGTGCGCAGGCATCCAATGCTTCTTTGGGCAAGGCATTTGCTGATAGCGTGAAATAATCATCGCTGGCGCACCGCAATGGTTAATGCGGTGCGCCAGTCATTTATTTATGTTTTTTGAAAAAACAAAAAGACCGCAGATCCTTTGCCGGTGGCACTGGGATGCACCAAAAATAGAAAAGCAAGCAATCTGCTGGTGGGGAGCCAATTGTCATGGCAAAGAATGAAGACAATATGGAATTGGATATTTCGGATGAATTGATCGCTGAGCGGCGCGCGGGTGAACCGGGCGAAACGCCCGAAGATATGCACCCTTTGTCGCGGTTGATTGTTGGCAATATCGACGTGTTGAATAACTGGGTAGGCAAGCTGACTTGCCTATTGCTGGTTCCGGTCATTGGGGCGATGGTTTATGAGGTGGTTGCGCGAAAGCTATTCATTGCGCCAACCGATTGGGCCTATGATACAAGCCGAATGTTGAGTGGGGCGATGTTTATGTTGGGCGCTGGTTACGCTCTGATGAAGGGCGTTCATATCCGCGCTGATTTTCTTTATCGGAACTGGTCAAAGCAAACTCAGGCCCTGGTGGATATATCGCTTTACCTAATATTCTATATGCCAGCGATGTTGTTTTTCTTTTGGATCACATTTGAATATAGCGTCAAGGCTTGGTTGCGTTGGGAGTTGACGATGGACTCCGCTTTGATGGCGCCGCTTGCGCCAATGCGGACGGCTATGCCTGTGGGTGTTGGCTTGTTAATCCTACAAGGCATTGCGGAACTATTGCGTGCAATTCATATCTTAGCACCGGGCCTTAAAAAACTCATCAGCCGTTTGATGCCAATTTATTTGGTTGTTCTTTTGGTTTCTTTTTTGACTGTTTTTTATCCTGATATCTTGTCAATCAACGGGCTGCTGGATGATTTGGGCCTATCGTCTGGTGCTGGACTTGCTCCAGAAATGATAGGCGTGATCATGATTGCCGTTATGCTGTTGGCAATTTTTGTTGGATTTCCTATTTCATTCACTTTGATTTTCTTGGGGTTTGTTTTCGGGGCTTGGGGATTTGGCACAAAATTAGTTTTTCACCTTCAGACGCTGCAATTCAATAATGTCATGCTTGAACAGACCTTGGCAGCGGTACCGCTATTTGTATTTATGGGCATCATGATGGAACAGGCGGGATTGATGGAACGTCTGTTCACATCAGTTCAGCTGATGTTGTCGCGTACCCGTGGTGCGCTATATCTTGCGGTGCTGTTTGTCTCGACGATTTTTGCTGCCGCCACCGGCATTGTTGGGGCATCGGTAACGATCCTTGGCATTATGGCGGCAAAGACGATGAACCGGTCTGGCTATGATGTCCGGCTGGCCGCAGGCACCATTACCGCTGGTGGAACTTTGGGTATTTTGATCCCGCCATCAATCATGCTTGTGGTAATGGGGCCGGTGCTTGAAGTGCCGGTAACTGATCTGTTCTCGGCTGCGATTATTCCGGGGATCATGTTGGCCTCAATGTATGCTGCCTATGCGTTGATCCGCTGCTGGATGAATCCAAGCCTTGGGCCAATTCTGCCGGTTGATGACCAGCCAGCAACATCGTCTTACTATTGGCTTGAAGCCATATTGGTTATTTCATCGATCATTCTGTTTTTCGTGCTGATCGTGCAAAGCCTGTCGGGCAATCTTCAAGGAATATTCCCCTTGTCGTCACTGGTGTTGCCACTTGGTTGGGCCGGTATCATGTATGCGGCATCAATATGGGTGAAAAATGCCAAGCCAGCCGGTTTTTACTTTTCCGATCTTTGGCATGAATTCTTTATGGGGTTGGTGCCGCCTTCAGCGCTTGTTGCTTTTGCGCTTGGGTCAATTTTATTTGGCTGGGCAACGCCAACCGAAGGCGCCGGTTGTGGTGCTTTTGGCGCTTTGGTGCTGACCATTGCCTATCGCAAGCTGAACCGGAAACGCTTTTATGAGGCCTTGATCAAAACGCTGGAAATTTCGGTGTTGATCCTGTTCCTTGTTGCGGCCTCGAATTTCTTTGGTGCGGTGTTCTCGCGGCTTGGCACGCCGATGATGCTGACCGAGTTTTTATTGGCATGGGATTTATCGGCAACGGCCGTTCTGATCATCATCATGGCCTTGATCTTCCTTCTCGGCTGGCCGCTGGAATGGGTGCCAATTGTGTTGATCATTGTGCCAATCCTGATTCCGGTTCTGGTCAAGCTTGATATTAATCTGACATGGTTCGGTATTCTGGTAGCGGTCAATCTGCAAACCGCCTGGCTTAGTCCGCCGGTGGCGCTATCGGCGTATTTCTTGAAAGGCGTTGTGCCGGAATGGGATTTAAAGGATATCTATTTCGGCATGATGCAGTTCATGGTGATCCAATTGATTGGTCTTGCACTGATCTTCTTGTTCCCACAGATTGCTTTGTGGCTTCCTAATTATATTTACGGTCAATAGGGATTAAAATGGCGATTACATATTTGAAAAAAGCAGATAAAACACCACAAACCGGCAGTGATGAAACGCGCAATATCGTTGCAGATATGCTGGCAAAAATCGAGGCAGGCGGTGAAGAAGTGGCGCTTGCCTATGGCCGTGATCTTGATGGCTATGCTGGTGATGCGATTGTTAGTGACGAGGTGATCGCCGCAGCGGCTGCAACAGTATCGCCGCAATTAAAGGATGATATCCAATTTGCCTATGATCGTGTTACCAAATTCGCCAAAGCGCAATTAGCCTCGGTCAATGAATTTGAAACCGAACTGTCACCGGGATTATGGGCGGGGCAGAAATTGATCCCGATCGAAACAGCGGGATGTTATGTTCCCGGTGGGCGTTATGCGCATGTGGCGTCGGCGATCATGTCAATCGCAACAGCCAAGGTGGCGGGGGTTGAGCATGTGGTGGCCTGTACCGCACCACATGGCAATGAAGGCCCAAATCCGGCAATTATCTATGCGATGAATTTATGTGGTGCCGATACGATCTTGTCACTTGGCGGGGTTCAGGGCATTGCGTCAATGGCCTATGGTCTATTTACCGGCAAGCCAGCCCGTTTGTTGGTTGGGCCGGGAAACCGGTTCGTTGCCGAGGCCAAGCGCATGCTTTATGGCCGTGTTGGCATTGATATGTTTGCAGGCCCAACTGAAATTGCCGTGATTGCCGATGCAACGGCTGATGCGGCAGTTGTTGCCGAAGATCTGGTCAGTCAGGCCGAACATGGCCCCGACTCACCAGCGTGGCTGATCACAACATCGCGCCAGCTTGCCGATGACGTAATGGCACAGATGGATCGTCATATTAATGCCTTGCCCGAAACCGCCCGCAATGCCGCAACTGTTGCATGGCGCGATTATGGCGAGGTGATTTTATGCGATACTGATGAAGAAGCGGCACAAGTGTCAGATGAATATGCGGCTGAACATCTGGAAATTCATACGAATAAGGATGAATGGTATACGGCGCGTCTGAAAAATTATGGCTCATTATTCATTGGTGAAGAAACCACTGTGACCTATGGCGATAAATGTTCTGGCACAAACCATATTCTGCCAACCAAAGGTGCGGCGCATTATACAGGCGGTCTTTCGGTTCATAAATTCCTGAAAATCGTAACAACGCAGCGCATGACCAAAGAGGCCAATCGCGAAGTTGGACAGGCAGCGGCGCGTATTTCACGCCTTGAGGGTATGGAAGGCCATGCGCGCGCGGCTGATGTAAGATTGCGGAAGTATTTCCCGGGAGAAAATCTTGGTTGATGCAGGTATGAACCTGTTTGATATTGCTGGAAAAACCGCATTGATTACTGGCGGTGGCAGTGGTCTTGGCCAATTCATGGCAAGAGCATTAGCCGAGGCTGGGGTGCGGGTCTATCTTGTCGGTCGCCGCGACGACCGGCTTGCGGCCAGTCTTGGCGATCATGACGGCGCTATATTTGCGCTTGATCTGGTTGAACGTGGTGCGGCTGACCATTTGTTTGACATGGTTTCGGCGATGGATAACCAACCCGACATCATCGTCAATGCGGCGGGCATAAATCCGCGGCGTCATGCTGATGAAATTTCTGAATCGGATTGGCATTATTCGGTAGATTTGAATTTGAATGTGCCCTTTTTGGTTAGCCAGAAATTTGTGCCCTTTATGAAGCAGAATGGATGGGGGCGCATCATCAATATTGCGTCGCTTCAATCAACACGCGCTTTTGAAAATGGCATTTCATATGGTGCAGCCAAAGGCGGTATTTTGCAGCTGACCCGTGCGATGGCCGAAGCGTGGTCACGATATGGGATTACCGCCAACGCGCTTGCCCCGGGGTTTTTTCCAACCGAATTAACCGCGCCAGTATTTGCCGATCAGGCAGCGGCGCAAAGGCTGGCCGCGGCAACGGCGATTGGACGTAATGGTGCGCTTGAGGATATGCGCGGGCCATTGCTGTTTTTAGCATCCGATGCCAGTGGCTATGTCACCGGCCAGTCGATTGCCGTTGATGGAGGATTTACAGCGAAATGAAGGCCCTTGTTTATACCGGCACGCAAAAGTCGGAAATTCGTGATGTTGATGTGCCGGTTGCAGGCGATGATCAGGTTTTGGTTGATCTGGCATTTTGCGGTATTTGCGGATCGGACATGCATGCATGGCATGGGCATGATGAACGGCGTGTGCCGCCATTAGTGCTCGGGCATGAGGCGGTTGGGATTGTTCAAACGGGCGTGCTTGTGGGAAAGCGGGTGGCCATTAACCCGCTGATGACCTGTGGTGATTGCGAGTTTTGCAATAGTGGTGATGAGCATCTTTGCGCAAGCCGTGAATTGATTGGCATGCGCGTTCCGGGTGCTTTCGCGGAAAAGCTGGCGATTGATGTGCGCAATTTAACCGTGATTGATGATGATTTGCCATTTGCCGAAGCGGCGCTTGCCGAGCCTTTGGCTTGCGCGGTTCATGCGGTACGGCTTGCCTGCCAGCTTGCCGGCGATAATCGTGATGCAACAATTGTTGTTCTTGGTGGTGGGGCGATTGGTCTTTTGGCCGCATTGGTGTTCGAGGCCTATGGCTATAGCGATATCCAGATTGCCGAACCCAATGCGCTTCGCCGCGATATGCTGGAAAATATCGGCTCTATGCGGGCCTATGACCCGCTTTGTGAAAAGCCTGATTCCAGCCGGATTGATATTATCATTGATGCGGTTGGATCAGGGACGACACGCCGTGCGGCAAGTGCGCTTGTCCGGCCAGGTGGGGTGATTGTGCATATTGGATTGCAGGATAATGAACCCGGCCTTGATACGCGCCGCATCACCTTGCAGGAAATTAATTTTCAAGGCACCTATTGCTATCGCAAAGATGATTTTGCCGAAGCATTAGCCTTGCTTAGCAGCGGCAAGATCAGTGGCAAGGGCTGGGCCGAAATTAGGCATCTTGATGAGGGGGCGCAGTCATTTCTCGATATTCACGAAGGCAAGGCACCACCAAAAATAATTCTACAAACAGGCGGGGAATAATGATGCAACATGTCACCGGATATGGGTCTATTTTCGGCCTTGGAAAATTGTCAATTCTGGCGCTTCTTGCCCTGTCTTTATTGCAGGCCGCTCCGGCGCGCGCTGATTTTATTGACGGTAATCAATTGCGGCTTTATTGCACGTCAAAAAATCCAAATGATGAGGCCGTATGTTTTGTCTATATCGCTGGTGCCGTTGATGCTTTTACCACGATTGATTTGATGGGTGAAAAGACCAGCGGGACAAAACGCCAATTCTGTCTCCCAGACGGGGTGTCACCTGATCAGTTAAAGGCAACGACCATGCAATGGCTTGCGCGCCCCGAAGCCAATCTTGACCTTGCGGCAACGCTTCTTGTCTGGGGGGCGATCAAAGACGCCTATGGCTGTAAATAGCCAATCATTGCCAGCAAAGGCCAGCATGATATTGACGGCTATTGGCCTTTTTTAAAAATGATCTTTGCGCTTGCGGATTTCGGTAAAAACAGCAGCATTGCTTGCTGTTTCCATGCCAAGATGTGCGCGGATAGCGGCATTATCAACGCGTAAAAACGGGTTTGTTGCCTTTTCAAGATCTAGGCGCGTTGGCACGGTTGGAAAGCCGTTTTCACGCAATTCGGCAATTGCCTCTTGGCGTGCGGCAAGCGCGGCATTGTCAGGGTCGACCGACCGTGCAAAGGCGGCATTGGCAATCGTATATTCATGGCTGCAATAAATGACCGTTTGGTCAGGAAGCGCCAGCAGCTTTTCAAGCGATGCCCACATCATATCGGCATCGCCTTCGAAAATGCGACCACATCCCATGACAAATAGCGTGTCACCGGTACAGACTATGGATTCAGATGCGATATAGAAATTCAGCATATCAAGCGTGTGACCAGGCGTTGCAATAACATCGATCTGGCGACCGGCAAATTCAAAATGATCACCATCACCAAGCCGGATATCATATAACGTGCTGGCAGCGCTATCGATTGCCGGCCCAAGAACGGTGGCGCCATGACGCTGTTTTAAGTCGGCAAGCCCGGCAGTGTGATCACCATGATGGTGCGTAATAAAAATATGGCTAAGCTGCCAGCCGGTTTGGGCCAAAGCTGCATCGGCTGCTGCGGCGTCCCCTGCATCAACACAGGCGGTGAGGTTGCTTTCTGTGCAATGCAGCAAAAGCCCGTAATTATCGTCGCCATAGGGAAATTGATGTGTTTGAAAGGCCATGGGCATCTCCTTTTAACCGGCGGCGAATATGCCTACCAGCGTCCCGTATTTTCCATCGAAAGCCATGGTTCGGCTGGTGGTAGGGAATCGCCTTCTTGTAGCAATTCGATTGATATATTATCTGGTGACTTGATAAAGGCCATACGCCCATCGCGTGGTGGACGGTTGATCACAACACCAGCATCCATCAATTGCTGACATGTTTCGTAGATATTATCGACCTTATAGGCAAGATGGCCGAAATTACGGCCATAATCATAATCTTCAGGATCCCAGTTAAAGGTCAGTTCGAGTTCCGGCGCACCGCCAGCTTTGCTGCTTTGCATATCTTTTGGTGCCGCCAGAAAAATGAGGGTAAAGCGGCCTTCGGGAACATCCTTGCGGCGCATTTCAACAAGACCTAATTTTGTGCAATAAAAATCAAGTGACTCGTCGATATCACGCACCCGAACCATTGTATGAAGAAACCGCATAATTTCCCTGACCCCTGTTTCACTTGCGCCAGATGTTATCGGCACATTTCAAAATCATGATAGGCGTCAAATCAATGCTATGTCTAGCCTGTTGTCGCTTTGCCGCGATTGGCGATCTGGTTTGGTCTTAACCAAGTTATGACCGGCTGGCGTCAATGATTGCCGGTGATGAAATATCAATTTCAAGACCGATCAGGCTGGCCGCTTTGGCAAGGCTGGTACAGATTTGAAAATCGGGCGGGTTTGGCGACCGGTTAGATGGCGCTAGGTCAGGGATCTGAATAACCTTCATGCCAGCGGCCAAAGCGGCAGTGGTGCCATTGTTCGAATCTTCAAGTGCAAGACAGTCAGCTGCATCGATGCCGAGCTTGCGGGCGGCATCTAGATAAACATCTGGTGCGGGTTTGCCAGCGGGCACTTCATCACCGCCGGTAACATGCTGGATATAGGGCATCAGGCCGGTTTTTTGCAAAATGGCACGCGCTTTTTGGCCAGATGACGAGGTGGCGACCGCGCGCGGCATATCCATCTGGTGAAGGCTTGCCAGAAAAGCGTGCGCCCCCGCCTTTACCGGCACATCATCAAGCAAAAGCTGGCGATAGACATCAAGCCATTCATTCTTGAAGGCAACCGCATCCATATGTGACGGCAGCATGGCGCGAAGAATATCAATGCCAGTCGCCGCATTCAGCCCGATCATGTCGCGATAAGCATCAATCCCGACCACAAGATCATATCTGGCGGCCGTTGCGATGAATGACTCAAAGGACAAGGTTTCAGT